>JACCRC010000279.1 GCA_013813765.1 Deltaproteobacteria bacterium
TGCTGTTCGGATAGTTCTTGAGCAGCTTGTCGTAGACCGCGCGGGCCTCCTTCATGTACTTGCCGCCCTGCAGCGTGTACCCGTAATAGAAGAGGGCCATGTCCATCTTCGGGTAGTTGCGGAAGGCGTCGTTGTCGGTGAGGCCCTTGTAGGTCTTCACCGCCTTCAGGAGGTAGTCCTTCGCCTTCGCCTGCCCGTCCACTGCGGCCTTCGCCATCTTGGCCTTGTCGGGCCCCTTGCCGTCGGCCTTGATCTGGAACTCGACCGCCTTCAGGCGCCAGTAGCGCTGCTGCTTGGCGTAGAGCTCGCCGAGCCGGAAGTACGCGTCCGACTTCTCGTCGACGTCCGAGTCCGGCGTGTTGGCGATGATCTGGGCGAGGATCTGCTCCTGCTCGCCACGAATGTTGCCGACGAGGCCTTCGATCGACAGGACGTCGTCGGCAGACAGCGTCGGCTGCTTCGATTTCGGATCCTCGGGCTTCGGCTGGATCGGCTTGACGCGATCGGACAGCTTGACGTCGATCTTGACGTCTTGCTGCCGGGTGTACTTGGGCTTGGGACCTTGCGCCCAGGCGGAGGCGCTGATCACCAGCACTCCGAGCAACGCGAGCTTCATGTTGGACATTGCGATTCCCTTCTTCTCCGGCGGGACGGTACGAACGTAGCGAAGTCGTTCTTGCGAGTCGTCACGGGATTGTCATCGGCCCAAAACGATCGCGAGCCCGACGTAACCGGTCGGGCTCACTTGGAGTTTCAGCTGGTGACTCGGTCGATCACTTAGAGCACTTCGAGCGGATCTTGAACCGGTAGTAGCCGAGCTCGTCCTTCCAGTACTCGCCGTTGAAGCGCCACTGGAAGTGCTCGTCGTCAATCACGATCGGCTCTTCCTTGTGATCCTTCTTGATCTTCTCGATGCCCTTCACCGAGTCCGTGGAGATCTTCTCGGCCTTGCCGTTCAGGATCTCGAACTTGATCTTGAGGCCATCGTTCGCGAGCGCGCGCAGCTCGCGGGCGAGGCGCTCGATGCGATCGCGGGCGACCTTGCCGGCGTCGGCGGCAGCGACGGACTGCTGCACCGTGAGCTCCTGGAGGACCTCGGCGGCGACCTGCGTGGTCTGCCACGCCTTGTCGGACTTCTGCAGCATGTCGAGCTCGTGGTTCAGCTCGTCGACCCACGCGAACGTCTTCAAGAGCGTCTTGTCGTTCAGCACGCTCATGATGAGGCGCTGCGTCTTGATGTCGAGGCCGGCCTTGTTCGCCTTGACCTTCTTCACGTAGTCGTAGAACTCGGCGTTGTCGTCGTACTTCTTGACGATCTCCTCGAGGTTCTTCTTCAGCGGCTCGTACTTGTCGTTGAAGTCCTGGATCGCCTCTTCGGCCTGATCGTAGAGGCAGTACTTGAAGTAGATGACCGCCTTCAGGAGCTCGGACTCCGGGAAGAACTGGTCCTCGAAGTACGGCGCGTTCAGCGTGTGGATGTTGCCGAGCGCCTTCGAGTTGAGCGTCTTCATGTAGTACGCCCACGACGCCTCGAACAGCGACTCGGTCCAGTCGAGCGAGTTCTGATCGAGCTTCTCGAAGTACTTGATCGACGTGTCGAACTGCTGCGTCGAGTAGAACACGCGCGCCATCTGCAGCTGCGCGAGCTCGTTGTAGTTCGCGATGTCGTCGGCCTTGTACGCCTTCGGCCGCTCCTGGCCGATGACCAGGATCTCCTTGAACGCGTCGACGGCCGGCTTGCCTTCGAACTTGCGGACGTACGTCACGCCCTCGAAGAACTTTGCCTTGATGAAGAACTCGCTGTCGCGGTTCACCTGGTTGAACAGGCCGATCGCCTTGTCGAAGTCACCATCGCCGCCCTTGCGGTAGTAGTGACGGCCGAGGAGGAACAGCAGCTCGTCCTTCACCGAGGACAGACTCGGATCGTCGAGCGCCTTCGCGTCGTACGTACCGATCTTCTCGAGGATGCCGGAGGTCTCCGGAAGCACGCGCGAGAGCGCGGCGAGCCACTTCAGCGCGGCACCATGATAGGTGTGCGCGTCGCCGCCCTGGACGATCTTGTCGAAGTAGGCGAGCGAGCCGGCGTAGAACCCCATCTGATAGAGGGTCTTGCCCATGAAGAACTCGGCGCGCTGCTTGTTCTTCGCGTCGTCGCCGCTCTCGCCGTCGAGCACCTTCTTGAGCTCGATCGAGGCCGAGAAGAAGTCCTTCTTGTCGTAGAGCTTGATCGCGCGCTCGAGCGTCTTCGACGGCGGCGTGGAGGCCGCGCTGTCTGGCTCGAACTCCATGTCCCCGGCCTTGCCCTTGTCGCCCTTACCGGGCGCGGCGTCGGCCGTCTGAATGGTCAACGCGGCAACCGCGAACAGAGACATCTTAGTGAGCAACCGCATCAAGTTCCTCCGAGGTCAGGGGCCACCCGCAAGAATCCGCCTGGATGTCCGACCCGGGCGGAATCATCGGCAACGGGCTGGGCAGTGTCAAGGCGAGGCAACGTCCGAGGCGCGGACCGGTTAGCGACACTTGATCCCCCCCGCACGTTGCACTGACGGATTTGCTCTCGTCGTGACACCAACGGTCATGAGCTGTGAGGCCCCTGCCCCATCCGCGGTCCTGCCCTCGCCACGGGCGATCGGCGAAAAACGAAAGCCTTCCTCAGCGTTGTTTGGAGTCGTTCTATTGACTTGGGAACCCCTCACCATATTATCGGGCGCGATGACTCGACGCCGTCACGTCGTACTCCTGGGGGCCCTCCTCTGCTGCGCGTTCGCTAGCGCATGCGAGGACAACCCTGTTGGACGTATCTGCGATCTCGGTTCGCAGATGCCGGCGGCGACGGAGGTCGTCGTGGCTTCTCCGTCGCTGGACTGCGTCTCGCGTACCTGCTTGCGCGTGCCGCTGGGTCGCGAGCTGCCTGCCGGCTCGTCGTTCCCCGCAGGCAACAACGGTCTCTGCACCGCCGAGTGCAGCTCCGACGAGGATTGCGATCGCGTCCCCGAGAGCCCCTGCACGACGGGCTTCACGTGCGGCGTGGCAGTGACGGTCGGTCCGTTCTGCTGCCGCAAGTTCTGCATCTGCAAGGACTACGTTGTCGTCCCCGAGTCCGGAAAGCTGTCGACGCCCAAGGCGTGCGACGCCTCGAACGCCGACAACAGCTGCTGCAACCTGAGCGGCCGTACGGGCAATTCGCAGTATCCGCTCTGCGACTAACGCGCTAGTTGGCCGAGCTTCGGGCGATCCCCTCGAGGCCAGCGACGAGTGTCGCGAGTGGAGGCCGTGCCTCGCGGCGCACCGAGAGTGCGGGCGCGATGAGCTTGGCCATCTCCGAGGAGCCCGTCCAGCTGCGCCGCCGTCCAGCGAGGATCGCGTTGAGCTGCTCGAACGCGCTCTCGCCCTCGAACGGATGCTCGCCCGTTGCGAGCCAGCCGATCACGCAGCCGAGCGAGAAGACGTCGGCGGCAGGCTTCTTGGCCGTCCAGCCTTGCTCCGACAGGTGCTCAGGCGCCTTGTAGAGCGTGGAGAAGCAGTGGTTCACGCCGCCGCTGGGCGGTTCGGAATCCGCGAGGAACGTCTCGCAGCGCGGCGCGATCCCGGCGACGTCGTCGTTTCTGCGCATCCACGTCAGCTCGGGGCGGAGACCGAGGACCACGACACCTTCCTCGTGGGCCACGACAAGTGCACGCGCGATCGCGAGACCGAGTCGAGCCACCGTTGCATCGTCGACGGGGGTGTCGCGGTCGCTCAACGGAGTCCCCTCGGGCTCGTCTTCGACGAGGCCGTCGTAGCGTCCGACGGTGGTCTCGAGCGGCCCGATGAAACGGAGCTTGGTAATCCCAGGCGCAAGTAGCTCGAGACGATCGCGCAAGGCGGGGTGCGGCATCCGCTGCGGCGGTGCGAGGGTGATCAGTACGCGCTGTCCATCGGCGAACGTTCCGCGGTACTGGCCCCTCGCGGGCTCACCGCGCAGCTCCTCGGTGATCGTGATGCGGCCGTTGTCGAGCGTGCATCCGATCGGAAACTCGCGAGCGACTGTCACCACGAGACCTGGTCTCGCACCGGTGCATGATCGGTGTCAAGGCGCACCTCGGCGCCGTCGATGATGGCAAGGCAGCCGAGGTCGCGCAGCCAGAGCTCGTGGAGGTGTGCGCGCGCCGGCGCTTCCTCCATGAACAGGTAGTCGATCCGCGCGATCGGCTTCGCGCGATCGCTCCCACCCGTCGCGCGGTATGCGCATGCATCGAGCATCTCGCGCTCCGTGACATCCCGTCCGTGCACGACGATCTTCAACGATCGATCCTGCGCGGCGTAGAGTCCTTTGATCTCGTGCTCGTACGCGTGTTCCGGCGTGATCCAGCCGCCGCGCTCGAGCGAGGCGAACCGATCGTGTGCAGGCTTCGCCTGGGCGAGCGCCACCGCCGCATCCGCCGCCGCGTCGTGGAACGCGAGAAACGACAGGTCCGTGTCCCCGCGGACGAGATGCCAGGGCCCGAATTCTAGCCAGCGCCGGGACACCAGACGGCGATGTCCATCACCGCGCAATGCACACGCCCAACCGAGGGGCGCGTGCTCGCCCCCGAGCACGGGTGCGCGGTAGCTACGTTTCGTCCACGCCTTGTACAGGCTCGCGAACGAGATGATGTGAGCCGACGGCAGCGCGGAAGCAAGCTCGACTCCGGCGCGCTCGCTCACGTCGTAGCCGCGGATCCACACGCCGAACGGCCCATCTGGCTGGAATGCGATCGAGTTTCCCTCGAGCGGATCGCCCCATCGTGCCATCGCCTTGCGTTCGGCCCGAAGGCATCTGGACAACCAGTCGGCCGTGACCTTCGTATCCTCGTAGTTGATCGTGAGCTCATCGGGCGGCGCTCGAAAGGCCGGCAATGCGACGAGCTCGCCGGCGAGCGCCGCGCGATCGGTCCCGCTTGCAGTGAATCCGAGGTCGGCGATCACTTCTTGGTCAGCCACGCGAGCTCCGGTTTCTTCAAGTCTGCAATGTCGGTGATCCGCTGGCGGTTTCCGCGTGCGTCGAAGACGTCGAGCTCGAATCGGCCCTGCAACGCCGGCTCCTGGAGGTGCTCTCGAATGAAGTTGATGTTCTTCCGCGCGCCCTCGGCGGTGGTGAACATGTAGCGCACCTTGTCGATGCTGATCTGGCCCATCGATGTCTTCAGCAGCTTCTTCGACAGGACCATCTTGACCATGTCGCGCGCCTGCGATTGCTCGCGCGGACTGAGCGGGTGGTTGATCGTCTTCACCTCGATCGCGACATTGTCGATCACCATCGGATCGCCGGCGTTCTCCTCCGGGTTCACGAGATCGATCGAGCGTCGCTCCTCGGTCTCGAGGTTGAGGTGCTTGTTATTTTCCTTCGTGACGCCGACGTGCACTTCGGCCCCGTCGTTTGCGTAGTGCCCGTGCACCCACTGCTCGGCCATGTTGCCCTTGTCGGCGCCGTTCAAGTTCTTCGTCATCTCGATGAACAGCTGGTGCCGTGCAGCCTGGATGTCGTTCGGACCACCGGCCTTACCGATCTTGATCTTGAGCTGTGCCTCGAGATACGCCTTCGAGGCGTCCGAACAGAAGTCGAGCACGTCGTTCCTCGTCGCAGCTTTGACATCGTGTGCGACGACTGCCTCGTGTTTGCCGGCCGGGCTCGCGTCACGCACGAGCTGCTTGAGCTTCGCTTCCGTGCCGCCTTTGTAGACGTCGTACCTGAGAAGCATGTCCGCGTACGCATCGAGCGGCTTGTCCTTGCCGGTGAGAATCGTGTACGCCTCGTCGGGCTTCGTGAACTTCTCGGGCAACCGCAGCGCGTCACCCTTCGCGCCGGACTTGAACCAGCGACGCGTGTCGAGGTTGAAGTGCCAGCCCTCGCGGTACATCGCAACGAAGTCGTGGAGATCGCCGTAGGCGCCGCCATAGGCAGTCTGCTGCTTGCCGAGCTCGTTGAAGACATCGACCGCATGACGATCGAAATCGTCTTGTGGCTTGAACGGCGTCTTGGCGCCCGGCATCGCGGTACCACCGGCGGCCTTCGCGTCCGCCATCGACATGAATCCCTCGGGCGGGTGTCCGAGCGAGACGACGCTACCGGCGGCGGGGTGATGCACGCCCCAGGAGTCCTGCGCATCGCCAACGGGTCGCCCGTCGATCTCGGCCTGCAGCTTGGCCTTGTAGACGGGGATGTCGGGGTTGCCGTGCATGATGCCGTCCTGCTGGAGGCCGCTGAGCTTCCATTGCAGTCGCTCGCCGCCTCCGTCGGGCCCGGGATTCGAGAGCGAGACCTCGCCCGTGGGGCCCTGCTTGGCGACGTACGGCGTGGCGACGTGATGGTCGGTCGCGCCAAGGCGCGTGGCGACGCCGTAGTCGGCGCCCGACGGCAAGACGTGCACGCGATTGTCCGCGTTGACCTTCTTGCCGGCGAGGATCTCCTTGAGCGGGATCGAGCCCTCCCGGTTGGTACCCTTGAGTGCCGTGCGCGTGTTGAACGGGTGTGTATGGGCGATCGGAATGACGCCCGGGTAGTTCCCCCAGTCCACGGCATCGCGCTGGCCGCGGATCACGATGTACTTGCCATCCGGGCCCGGGAGCCGGCCGAGTCCCCACTCGATCGTCCACGGCTGGAAGTCCGCGCTCGGCGCGTCGAGCCCAAGCCGGGCGAAGCCGTCCGGATCGCCCTGTGACAGCTTTCGCAGGACCTGCAGACCTTCGCTCGGGCTATCGAGGCTGTGGCCGACGCGCATGTTCGCGGCGCCTTCGAGCTCGATCAACTTCCGCGTATAGATCGGCGTTGCGGCTGCATGGCGACCGCCGACGGAGGACTCGTCCGCCTTGGTCGCACGCCCGCGGACGTCATTGATCCCTCCGCTCTCCGAGCGCGTGCTCACGGTGTACGCCGGCCCCATGTCGTCCTTCGGCGTGATCCGGACACGCTGGGCCTTCGTCATCGGGTGCTCGGGCAGTACCTCGACATCCCCGTGCTTTCTCTGCCGGGTGACGAACCCGTCGAACTCAGCCTCCGGATAGTGGTAGTCGTTCGTGCCCACGGGCTCGAGGCGGGCCATGTCGGCCGCGATCTCGCGGTCCTGGGTGCGCGCGTCGACGTCCCCCGTGATCGCCTCGATATCGGCTTCGCTGAGCCCCGAATTCTTCAGCGCTTTCTTGTCCGTCGCGAGGATCGTCAGGATCTCGCCCTCGACGCGGAGTGCCTCCTGGTCGCTCTTGATCGCCACGGAGATGTCGTCGACCTTCTTCGTGGACTTTGCGATGTCCGCGAGGAGCTTGGTGTTGTTGTTGTGATTACGAAGGCGCTCGAGGCTGTCCCGGAGCTTCCCGCCCTTGACCTGGAGCTTGGCCAGACGAGACTTGCCGGCCGTGCCGATCAGGAACGTCGCGAGCGTCACGACGAAGTTGTCCACGAGGTAGTCGCGGATCTCGTCGTTCGTCATCCCCTTCCCGGTCTTCTCCTTCTTCTCCGTGTTCATCCGGTTCAGGTCGAAGATCGATTGCGCGATCAGGAACGTGACCATCTCGGTGACCTGACCGCCACCCGTCTTGACGAACTCGGCACCGACGATGCCGCGGAACCCGGCCGCCAGCGCACGGGTCACCGTGAACATCGCGAGGTTCAGCCCGAACTCTTTCAGGAGGCCCAGGGCGGTGGTGTCGTTCGCCACGATCTGCGACAGCAGCGTGAACGTGAGCGCCTCGGCCCCGGCGACGAGCAGACCGCCGACCATTCCGGCACCGACGAGGCCCGAGACGTACGAGCCAACGCCCATCGTGACCACGGCGATCCCGATCATCACGCCGATCGTGATGAAGCGCTCGATCAGCTCCTTCTCGGTGATCAGCGCGAGCACGTCCGTGTACATCCCGACCCACGCCGGATCCGCGGTGAAGTCATTGAGCTGCGTCTTCACCGCCTCCATCGGCGCCGGGCCCGCCATGCCGGCATAGGTCTTCGCGAGGATCCAGTTGTTGTAGATCGTGTCCCACCGCCCCACCCACACGTCGAGGGCGTCGATCTTCTTCTGGTAGTCCGCGTTCTTCCCCCAGATGCTGCCGAGGCGGCTCTTGTGGTCCTTGAGCGTCTTGATCAGCGTGTTCGCGGTCTCCATGTTGACGAGGACCGTCGCCACGACCTGGATGTCCTCGAGCTCCGCCTGGATCTCCTCGATCAGAAGCTCGAGCTTCTCGGGATTCGTAACGACGTATTCGCGCGCCTTGAACAGCTTCGCGCGGACGTTCGCCTCCTTCTCCTCGAGGTCACGCGCGCCGTAGTCCTTCGCGTTCATCCTGGAGTTCGCGACACCGTCACGGACCATCGGCCTGACCTGGGCGAGCAGGCCATCGAGAATGTCGATCGGCATCAGCCTCGCCTGAAGTCGTGCAGCCTCGAGGCGCTCCTGTCCGGTCTCCGCGAGCTCCGACGCGGCGGCTGCGTTGACGAAGGTGCGAACGGTCCGGATCAACGGGTCGTGGAGGAACTGGATCGGGA
>JACCRC010000320.1 GCA_013813765.1 Deltaproteobacteria bacterium
CGACAAGGCCGCCGCGGCACGCTTCGTCGATCAGTACACGCGCTGGGACGACGCGCTGCACGGGGTCATCGCGAAGCGGATCCGCGACGCTCAGCGCTACCGCTACGCCGTGTTTCGATACGCGGCACTCGGCGAGTAGGGGTGCCGCAGCCGCGCCACCCGATCCGATCAACTCGTCCGGTGGCGAGCGGCGGTGAAGCCGGCTCCAGAGCTCCACGTGTTGTGTATACAACTCGTGCAGGATAGCGACGCGCTCGGTGGCTACAGCGCCGTCTGCGCGGGCATGATCGAGCCATGGTCCCCGATCGACTTCGCTGGTGGTTCGTCGTTCACTTCGTTCTCGACGTCGTTGCAGCGGTGCCGATGTTCGTCGCGCCGACACAGTTGCTCGGCTGGCTGGGATGGCCGGCGGTCGATCCGATCGCGACGCGCCTGGTGGCAGCGGCGCTGTTTGGTATCGGGATCGAATCGCTTCTCGGTCGCAACGCCGGTGTGGAGGCGTTCCGCGGCATGCTGAACCTCAAGATCATCTGGTCCGCGACCGCGGCACTCGGCGTGCTGTGGTCGCAGCTCGAAGGCGGCCACGTCGCCGGGTGGGGCGTGTTCGCGATCTTCGCCTCGTTCAACGTGCTGTGGACGAGATATCGGATCTTGCTTTCCGCGCCGCGAGCGGCGGCAGCGGCGTGACCGCTCAGCGGAACACGTAGACCGCGCCCGACTCCTGCGTGGCATTGTCTGCCTGGTTGCCCTCCAGGCCGACCGCCGAGCTGTCCTCGAGCGGTGCGCCGATCGCGAGCGTCGCGCCGTCTCCGGAGATCCCGATGCCGATCGAGAACCGGTCGGTGAGCGCGGCGTTCGATGCCTTGACGTAGTAGCTCTGGCTCCAGGTCGTGCCGGAGCGCATGTAGACGTAGGCGGCGCCTGCTTCGGATGCGCTGTTGTCGGCGTCGTTACCATTGATGCCAACGTCGGCACCGTCCTCCCAGAACGCGCCAACGACGAGGATCGAACCATTGCCGGAGAGCGAGAGGCCCGAGCGGCTGAAGAGATCGTTCGCCCCGGGATTCGATGCCTTGATGTACGCCTGCTGGCTCCACGTCGTCCCCGTGCGCGTGAACGTGTAGACGGCGCCGGCCTGCGGCGCGGTGTTGTCCGCCTGGTTCCCGTTGATGCCGGGCGCGGCGCTCTCCTCACCGGATGCGCCGACCGCGAGTGTCGTGCCATCCGTGGACAGCGCGACTGTGGAACCGAACAGATCGCCCGACCCGGTGTTCGACGCCTTCACGAACGCCTGGTGCGACCACGTGGTTCCGACCCGCGTCAGCACGTAGACCGCGCCGGAGACCACGATGGCCTCGTTCTGCGCGCCGTTGACCCCGACCGAGCCGCTGCTCTCGAAGTACGCGCCGACCGCGAGCGTCGCACCGTCGCCGGAGAGCGCGACCGCGCCGCCGAAGCGATCACCCGCACCTGGATTGGACGCCTTGAGATAGGCCTGCTGGTTCCACGTGGTGCCGGTCCGCACGAACACGTAGGCGGCTCCCGCTTGCGCCATGGTGTTGTCCGTCTGGTTGCCGAAGCCCTGGCTGTCCTCGCCATTCGCTCCGACCGCGAGCGTCGAGCCGTCGGACGAGAGCGCGATGCTGACGCCGAACTCGTCATTGGCCTCGGTGTTGGAGGCCTTGATGTACGCTTGCTGCGTCCACGCCGTGCCGGCACGCGTGTACACATAGACCGCACCGGAGCCGAGCGCCGCCTCGTTGGCCTGGTTGCCATTGATTCCAACGGCGGCGCTGTCCTCACCCGACGCGGACACGGCGAGCATGGAGCCATCCGCGGACAGCGCGAGAGCCGTGCCGAACCTGTCGTTTGCGGCGGGATTGGACGCCTTCAGGTAGGCCTGCTGCGTCCACGAGGTGCCGGTGCGCGTGAAGACGTAGACCGCGCCTGCGGCCGAAGCGCTGTCGTCCGCCTGGCCAGAAGCACTCGCCTCATACGGCGCAGCAATGACGAGCGTGGTGCCGTCTGCGGACAGCACGATCGTGCTACCGAAGTTGTCGTTCGTCCCGGTGTTGGACGCCTTGATGTAGTTGCGCTGCATCATCGCGCTGAGCGGCGGCACGGCCGCATCCGGTGGGGCGTCGATGTCCCCGCCGGGTGCGTCGATCACGGTCATCGCCGCATCAGGTCGCTCTCCAGTGACGCTGCCGCATCCACCAAGCACAAAGCATCCAACCAAAAAACCAAGTCGAGTCAACATGATCAAGCTCCTTCGCGGGTCGTAGACTCTATCAACATTCCTCTGGATTCGACGAAAATGCGCTGTGCTCGGCGTCACGAGGCCGTCCTCACGCGTCGGGCGAAGACCGCGCAAACACTGCGCCTCCCGCGCGAGCCGCGCGCAATAGATGCTGTCGCCATCGAGAATCTCGGCGACGTGAATGGCTTGGCGCTTGCTGTCGAGGACAACGCGGGCCGCCCGACCGGGATCGTGACGAAGCTCGATATGATGGGGTGTCGCGGCGAGCAGAGAGCCACGGCGCGCGAGGTCATGATGCCGCGCGCGATGGTGCTCGACATCGACGCGACGATCGCCGACGCGGCACGCGTGATGGCGCGCGAGGGCTTTCACCACCTTCTGGTGGTCGACGGGGACCGCACGCTCCAGGGCGTGATCTCGACGTTCGACATCACGCGGTGGATCGCGACGCGCTGATGCTAGGGTGCGCGACTCACCGTGCACACCATTGTCACTCACCCGGGCGGCGCCCATAAAGACGACCTGCTTGCGGTCTGCGTCCTCGCGGCCATCCACGGCTGTCCCGTCGTCAGGCGCGAGCCGACACCGGAGGAGCTCGCGGATCCGGCGGTTGCGGTCGTCGACATCGGCGGTGTTCACGATCCGGCGCGCTCGAACTTCGACCACCACCACTTTCCGCGAGAGCACGCCCCGACGTGCGCGCTCAGCCTCGTCCTCGATCACCTCGGGCTGTATCAGGACGCGCTGCAGTTCTGCGACTGGCTCGAGACCGCGGAGTGGTTCGACTCGCGCGGCCCCAAGAAGACAGGCGAGTGGCTGGGCGTGCCGCGTCGCGCGATCTCTCAGCTCAACTCGCCGATCGACATGACCCTGCTGCGGCGCTTCGCGCAGTCCGCGCGCATCGAGCCGACGGATCCGATCTACGCGTTCATGAAGATGGTCGGAGACGACCTGCTCGAGTATCTGCGCGTCGCTCGCGAGCGCCTCGACTTCATCGACGGGCGCGTCGAGCGATGGACGGTTCCGTGCGGACAGGACGTCCTCGAAGCGCTGTTCCTTCCGCGCAGCGAGCCTGCCGCGGACGAGCCGAGCTCCATGATGGGCAGCTACATCCGCGCCCGAAAGCTCGAGGGCGTGATCGCCGCCATCGTGTATCCGGATCGCCGCGGCGAGGGCTTCGGCATCGGGCGCTACGAGGACCATCCCGCGCTCGACTTCTCGCGCGTCGAGGGCGAGCCGGATGTGCACTTCGCACACAAGAGCGGCTTCATGTGCAAGACGACCGCGACGGACCCGGCCCGGCTCAAGGAGCTGATCGCGCTCAGTCGTTTGCCGCCCCGGCGTTGATCCACGCGCCCCTTCGATCCGACGCGTGTGCCCGGGTTAGCGAACGCCGCCGCCTGCTGCCGACAGCACGCGGGCGAATCCGAGGCTCGCCGTGAAACCGAACTCTCTCGCGGGCGCGACGAAGGCCGGAGCGATCTGGAGCTGGATGACGTTACGACCGAGCTCGACATTCAGCAGGTAGCCGCCCCAGATGCTGCCGGCGAGGGTCTCGTAGCGGACGTCCCATAGCGCACCGGCGGACAGGTGGTGATCGAGGAGGCCGTCGTTGGTGAGGCCGAGCTGCGCAGTGAAGCCGACCTCGCCGGCGAAGTGAACGCCGCGCGAACCGTTGGGAAGGGTGATGCCCGCGCCGATGTGGAGCGGCGCCGAGATCCGCGGCAACGAGATGTAGTAGCCGACGAGCAGCGCGGTGGTTGGCTGTTCGCTCCTCAGTGGACCGGTGAGCAGCACCGTGAAGTCGATCACGCGGTCCTTGCGCGCCGGCCAGTTGATCGCCTCCAGCGGGTGGAGCGCGCTCGTGTCCTCGTCGGCCTCACCGACGCCGAGGATGCGATCGGTGAGTGACTGCAGCTCCGGCGCGTCGATCACGAAGGGCAAGGCGCGCCAGATCTCGAGCTCGTAGTCGGGGTTTCGCGTGCCGACCACGAACGCGCGCAACACGCCTTCGATCGACAGCGTCGCGACGCGAACCGCGTGCGTGCGGCCGTCGGCGTTCTTCGCCGAGTCGAGATGCCCGTCGCCGTAGGTCTTCCACGAGCGGCCGGCGCGGTCGCGCACCACGCGGCCTTTGTCGTTCCATTGATCGTGATAGACGAGCGACGCGGCGGCACTCGACGCGGAACGGTTGAAGCCCATGTGGCCGGCCGAGTACGCGTCGTGCAGGAAGTGATCGGCGAAGGCGGCCTCGAACAGCGCGAGCTGGAGGCCGTTGACCGCGTCGAGGCCGATCTTCTTGGACGCGTCGAGCGCAGTGCCTACGGCCTGGCTGTGATAGCGCCACCACTCGCGCGTCGCGTACGGATGAAAGTGCGTCGAGTTGCCGAGCGCGAGTGCGTAGTACTGCTTGCGGCTCGAAGCCTTCCATCCGGCTCGCGTCGAGAGGAAGTCCGCCGGTCCACCGAATCGATCGCCGGCGAGCGCCGTCGCCTGCCCGTAGAGTTGCGCGGAGACGTGCAGGTTGTCGCACGCGATCCCGAGCCGTATGCGCAGCGCGGGCTCGCCCTCGGTTCCGATCTCGGCCCGCAACACGTCGCACGCCTTGCGATAGCTCTCGGTGCCGAGGCTCACGTGCTCGACGTAGTCCCAGCCGGCACTCAGCAAGGCCGATACGAGGACGAGGATCCGCACCATCTGAAACGGTAGCACCCTCAAACCGGCTTACGCAGGCCTTACACACGTTCTGCTTCGAGCCGGGTCATCACGGCATGACGAAATTGCCAGCCCTCGTTCTCGTGTCGTCCCTTGCCCTCGGCTGTAGCCACGCAGCGCCGCCTGCGCCGGCGCCGCCACCTCCGGACGCGGCCACGACAGCCGCGCCGCTCCAGGATCCCGAGCGTTGCAAGCGCCCGACGCGCGCGTATCCGCGCTGGTGTGATGAGGTCGTTCGCGAACGCGTGAAGGTGAAGGAGGCAGAGGGTGCGAAGGGAGATCCGCAGTGATCGACCTCGCCAGCAACGACTCACTCCTCGCGCGGTTCGCGCGTGACCTCGACGGCCAGGCGATAACGGCACCGATCTCGATCGATGTGCCGCACGCGGATCGCGAGGTCGCCCGCGTCGCGTGGGCCCATCGCATCGTCGACGAGTACCGATCCGTCGCCGTGTTTGGCGAGCTGCTGGTGTTGCTCGCCAACCTCGAAGCTCCGTATCCGGCGCTGTGTGCCGTGCAGCGCCTGATCGGCGACGAGCTGCGGCACGCGCGACTGTGTGCCGCGGCCGTCGACTGGCTGGGTGGTACCGAGGAGCTCGACGTCGATCTCTCGCACCTCGCCTTGCCACCGCGGCGCGCGGGCGAGAGCAGCGGCCGACGCGCCGCGGAGATCATCGCGCGCGAGCTCGTGGTCGCCGAGGAGGAGTCGATCGTGGTGCTCGCCGCTTGCCGGGACGCAGCGACGGAGCCGGCGTTTCGCGCCGTGCTTGCCACGCTCCTGCGTGACGAGGTGCGGCATGCGGCGGCGGGCCGCGCCCTGTACCGTCTGTTCGACGAAGGGGCCGCGCTCGCGCGCACGATCACGGACGCGGATCACGCCGAGCTTGCCGCAGTGATGGCGGCCGATCGCGCCGAGCTCCGCGAGGTCTACCGGGCAGCCGCGCGCGGGGGGCCGGGTCGCACGCTGGGAGCGTCGATCACGACGCGCGACCTTTTCCCGTGACGGGCGGTCACGATGTGCGCGGTCGCACCCCGGCGTCATCTCGAACGAAGGGGACCCGATGCGCAACGCGCGTAACGCTGGGCCCTTCCGCTTCTCTGCCGTAAGCCGGCTTGCGATCGGTTCGATTTATCGACATGTGCACATGAATTGCACTGCTGAGCAGTCTCTTGAAGCGCTTAGCAGAAGGCAGCATGTCGATGGCACCCTCGGTCTCGGTGCTCGTGGTCGACGACGATCCCGACATCCGCGAGGTGACCGAGATGACCCTTCGCGCCTCCGGGTTCTCCGTCAAAACTGCGGCGAACGGCAAGGAAGCGCTGGACATGCTGGAGTCGGTGTGTCCCGAGCTCATCCTGCTCGACGTGATGATGCCGATCATGGACGGTCCCGAGTTTCGCCAGTGTCAGCGTCGAAGCCCGAACCTGGTGCGCATCCCGACGGTGGTCATGACCGCCTCGAGCGCCGAGCCGTGGCTCGACGTCGCGATCGCCGACACCTTGCGCAAGCCCGTCGGGAGAGACGCGCTACTTCGGGTCGTGCAGCGATTTTGCTGTGCGCCCGAACCGCACTGACCAGTGACGCCTCACGGCATCGGCTGGCAGGCGCCGTCGTGCAGCACGCCCGCGCCGCGGGAGTTCGCGGTGCACTCGTTGCCGTACGTCACGCCGTCGCAGCCGCAGACCGGCGCGTACTGCTGGGTGCAGAAGTCGGGGCGCGTCTCGCAGACGCCCTGGCCATCGGCGTGACCGCAGATCGCGTTGCGCTGGAAGTGGCAGAACTGCGCGTCGTTGCACGTGTCGCCCGCGCGACCACCGCACTGCACCGCGCACTCGCCCTCGGCGCTGACCGCGGCGCCGGCCGCAGCGGCCATGCACGCGTTGCCGTAGGTGACGCCGTCGCAACCGCAGACCGGCTGGTACTGCTCGGTGCAGGCCTGCGGCATCCTCTCGCACGTGCCCAGCTGATCGGCAGCGCCGCAGGTCGCATCGAGCGAGTACGCGCAGTACTCACCCGCGCCGCACTGCAGGCCCTGGAGCCCGCCGCACGAGCGATCGAGGCAAGCGCCGTCCTTGCAGCTGATCGCGAAGTCGTAGTTCGCGGCAACCGGCGAGCCGGTGAGCGCGCCGTACGTGGTGACGACGAAGCGGTACTTGCCGGCAGTCGAGGGCAGCGCGAGGCAGGAGTTCAGCGAACCGTCGCCGCAGTCATCGTTCCAGGCCTTGAGCACCCAGGCGTTTCCGTTGCGCCGGTACGCGGCGAGCACCAGATCGCTGCCCTGGGCCGAGCGCGCGTCGAGGCGCACGAGGGCCGCGCCGCCCGTCCAGGTGAAGTCGTATGCGTGGAAGGACTTCGCAACCGTGACGCGGCCGCTCGCGGACTGGTTCATGCCGAGCGCGCCCTTGAGCGTGGGGAACCTGAAGGAGTCTTCCTTGCCGTCAACCTCGATCGACTCGACGCTCGCGACGTCGAGGTCGGCCTTGTCGTGTTCGGAGGTACAGGCAGCAAGAGAAACGAGCAGAACAAAGCTAGTGGTCAGGGACTTCATAGGCCTGGCGCCCTGAGCAATCAACGTACCGCCTCAACATGTGGGAATTCGCGGGCGTAGCGCGTTCACGAGGCCAAAATCCGTGACAAGTCGGCGCACTCACCCACTCGAGTAGCCAGCGACACGGCGAGTGTCGCGACCGAGGCTATGCTGCAGCGTGGCCAGGAAGCTCACCTCGGCGCAGCAGGCAAAGCGTGACGCGAAGCGGGAGCGGCGTGCGGAGGCGCGCACCGAACCAGAGGCAGCGCCGCGCGCGCTGACGTTCGGCGAGGTGATCCGGAACCGAAACCTCGTGTGGTCGACGTCGAAGGCGACGCGCACGCTGATCCGCGATACCGAGGCGTACACGAGGGAAGCGGCGAAGGTCTCGCTGCAGGTCGTCTCGTGCTTCGACTGCAACGCGACGAAGGCATGTTGCTCGGTCGTCGTCGGTGCGTACTTTCACGAGGTCGTTCCGATCGTCGATCGACTGCGCAAGGAAGGCCGCGACACACCGGAGCTTCGCGCGGAGCTCGCGGCTGCGGCCGATGAGATGGAGACGCGATCTCCGGACGAGTATCGCAGACCGTGCGCGCTTCTCGATGCGCAGGAACGCTGCACCGTCTATGACCAGCGACCCGCGGAGTGCGGCACCACGTTCGTGTCATCGCCCGCGATGCAGTGCAGCGATCCAGACGCGTCGGTGCAGAAGTATCTGCCGCCGTATCGCGCGCGATCGCAGGAAGCAGAGCGCGTGTTCGAGAGCGAAGCGCGCTTGATTCCGTTACGCGGCCCATACGTCGGAGCGCTTCCACGCATGGTGCTGTTGTGTCTCGAGGCGTGGGATCGATCCGATTACGCGCAGTTTCTCGCGGAGCAGATCCCGATCGTCGCGCAGCGAGCGATCGCAGCGGTTGCTCGTCGCACATGAAGGTCCGACCGCTGCGCGAACTGTGCTGGCCGTTACTCGGTTGAAGCCGAGTGCACACGATGTTCCCAGCCAGATTGCGTGCGGGTTTCTTGACGGATGATCGCGTGGACATGACTCTCCCCGCCGATGCGCGCCGATCGCCTCGGCAAGTACGAGCTGGTGCACCACCTCGCCTCGGGCGGGATGGCCAGCGTGTACCTCGCGCGCATCTCGGGACCGGGCGGGTTCGAGCGCCACGTCGTGCTGAAGACGCTGCGCGCGGGCAATGCGGACTCGACGCTCGTGCCGATGTTTCTCGACGAGGCGAGGCTCGCGGCAGCGCTTCATCACCAGCACATCGCGCAGGTGTTCGATGTCGGCAGCGACGGTGACACCTACTTCCTCGCGATGGAGTACGTGCACGGCGAGACGCTCCGCCGCGTGATCGATACGGCGGTGGAGCATCAGCGGATCGTTCCGCTCGGGTTCGCCATCACGGTGCTCTGCGCCGCCGCGGCCGGGCTGCATCACGCGCACGAGCGACGCACCACCGCCGGATTGCCGCTCGAGATCGTGCACCGCGATGTGACGCCGTCGAACGTGATCGTCAGCTACGACGGATCGATCAAGCTGATCGACTTCGGCATCGCGAAGGCCGCGGAGCGCGCGACCATCACGCGCGACGGCTTCATCAAGGGCAAGGTCGGCTACATGGCCCCGGAGCAGATCCGCGGCTACGCGGTCGACCGCCGCAGTGACGTGTTCGCACTCGGCGTGCTCGCGTACGAGCTGATGACGCTGCGCCGCGCGTTCACCGGCGCGTCGCAGTTCGACACGCTCGAGCGCACCGTGCACAGCGATCTCATCCCACCGACCGGCGTGATCGCGGACTTCCCGCAGGAGCTCGAGGACGTGATCATGACGGCGCTCGAGATCGATCCCGACGATCGATATCCGAGTGCCGACGTGTTCCGCCGCGATCTCGAACGCGTCGCGCAGCGGTTGAACCTGACGATCGGCGAGGGCGCCGTGCTCGCCGTGCTCGACAAGCTGTTCGGATTCCGACCGGAGCCCTGGCTGACGGCGCCCGCGATCGAACGCGACCCCGAGGTGACGCCGGTGATCGCGGTCCCGCTGATCGCTGCGCCAGGCGAGCACGCGTTCGCGCGCGGCAGCGGCTACTACGAGTCATTGACCGACGACCTCGACGACCAGGTCACGAGCCGCGTGGCGACGGTCGAGCCCGACGATGACGCCGCGCCGTCGCTGCGGTGGTCGCCGCCGCCGCCGACCATGACGCGCATCAGGCCGAAGCGGTGGCCCGTGTTCGCGATCCTCGGCGCGTGTGTGATCGCCGCCGCGGTTACCGCGCTCGCGATCTTCGGCGGTACCCAGTCGCAGCGAGTGGCAGCCGCGACCGAGCCCGCACCCGCATCACCGATGCCGCGACCCTCCGCGCCGGCAGCCACGCAACAGGTTGCGACCACGCCCGCGCGGCCCCCGGCTCCGTTGCCGCCTGCGCCGATGTCGACCGAGGTCATGCTCAGCGTCACCACCGAGCCGTCGGGCGCGACCGTCGTGCTCGACGGTGTGCGCCTCGGAACCACGCCGTTCACTGGCTCGGTGCCCGCACGTACGAAGCCTGCATGGTTGAAGGTCCGCCGGCGCGGCAGCTCGGCGACGAAGATCAGGGTGTCACTCGAACGCGATGTGACGTGGGACGTGCGGCTGCGACCGCATCCGTGACCGACTCAGGCCTCGGGTGATTCCCAGCTCGATGCGTCGTCTTCCGCCGGCTTCTCGATCCGCTCGAAGCTCAGCGTGAAGTAGACGCCGCTCTTTCCCTGCTTCTCGAAGGCGCGCACTCGATAGGCGGCGTCGTCACTCACGATGTCGCCGGACCACGCGGGGGTCGTCTCGGCCGAGCTCTGATCGCGCTTGCCGGGTCGCGCTGACTTCGCCGGCGCCGGGTCGAGCACGCCGCGAAAGACATCAGGCGGGAAGGTGTTCTTGTCGCCGCGTGGCGGAGCGAGGCTGATCGCGAGCTGTTCCTCGCGGATCCAGCCGCGGATCTCGTACGTGCGTCCGTCGATGGTGCATTCGCCGTGAAAGCCCGGCTGACTGGGCTTCTGCTTCTGCGCGTGCTCGAAGAGCTTTCCGCGGTCCTGGGTCGCGTTCGACATGAGAGGCCGACGTATAGACCACATTCGATCGCTCGATGCACTACCGAATCGAGATAGGGTGACGGCCCCATGGCCACACTCGACGTCCTGATCGCCGATGGCGTCATCGACGAGGTGCTGGGGCGACTGAAGAGCGGGAAGGAAGCGGACATCTCGCTGGTCCGCCGGGGCGGTGAGGTGATCGCTGCGAAGGTCTACAAGGATCGCTCGACACGCAGCTTCAAGAACAACTCCGACTACAAGGAAGGCCGGAAGGTCCGCAACAGTCGCACTCAGCGCGCCATCGACAGCGGTGGGCGCTTCGGCCGCGACGCTGCGGAACAGGCATGGAAGTCCGCCGAGGCGGATGCGCTCTACAAGCTGCGCGGTACCGGAGTGCGGGTGCCGGAGCCCGTCATGTTTTACGAGGGCGTGCTGCTGATGACGGTCGTGTGCGACGCCGCGGGTCAGCCTGCACCGAGGCTGATCGATGTCGCGATCGAGCGCGACGCCGCGATCGCGATCTACGCCGACCTGGTCTCGCAGATGATCGCGATGCTGTGCGGCGACCTCATCCACGGCGACCTGTCGCCCTACAACATCCTCGCCGCCGCCGACGGCCCGACGATCATCGACTTTCCGCAGGTCGTCTCGGCGGTCCATAGCTCGCGGGCCGAGTTCTTCTTCCTTCGAGACTTCGACAACGTCGTGCGTTTCCTCGCGGGCTTCGATCCGAGCCTCGCGGTCCACAGCGCCGACGGTCGCGCGATCTGGCGCGCATATGTCTCTCGCGAGCTGACGCCTCAGTTCGTGCCGCCACCTCCGCCGCCGCCACGCTCCAACACGCGTGGACGCGATCGTCGCTCGCGCTCCGACAATCGTGGTCGTGGCCAGCAGCAGCAGCAGCAGCCGCGCCATGGCGGACCGCGCCCGCAGCAGCAGCAGCAAGGTGGTCGTCCGCCACCGTCGCGCCCGGCTCCGCCACCGGGTCGTCGGCCGCCTCCGACGGTCGTTCGGTGGTCCGCGGATGGTCCGAGCAACGCACGCCCAACGCAGAGTGGCCGACGGCGGCCGAAGCGCCGCTTCTGATCGGGCGTCGCGACGTGAGTTGCTCGATAGGTGCGGGCCACCAGGGCAGCGCCCGGGGGTGGGGCGTGGTTAGACTTGCCCGCACGGATGAAGAAGCGAGTCGTCGTCATCGGAGCCGGCCTCTGCGGTTCGGTCGCAGCCACGCTGCTGCGGAATGACTTCCAGGTCACGGTGGTCGAGCGCGGTAAGAAAAAGAAACCGCTGTTCGACGACATCGACGCGGACCACGGCGAGCTGAACACGTCGATCAATCGCGCCGAGGGCCTCGGCGGCACCACGAACTACTGGCACAACGCGCTGATCGAGCTCGACGACAAGGATCTGAAGAAGGCCGGCATCGAGCCGCGCGGCTTCGCGTCGTACTACCAGAAGGCCTGGGACTTCTTCCTCTCGAAGAAGGAGCTCGACGACTGCAACCGTGCGCGCGATGCGAACGCCGAGACGCTGCAGGGCCGCACCGCGACGATCGCGCACATGATCCTCCCGCAGACACGCCACAACGCGTGGAACCTCGCGAACGAGCGCAACCCGGGCGACAAGATCGACGTCGTCTACGGCTACGTGCA
The DNA here is from genome assembly GCA_013813765.1 of Deltaproteobacteria bacterium. Classification (GTDB taxonomy): domain Bacteria; phylum Myxococcota_A; class Polyangia; order Haliangiales; family Haliangiaceae; genus JABFXX01. Next base: position 12,231 of record JACCRC010000320.1, read on the forward strand.
GCGGATCGTCGACGGTGGCGTCGAGGTCAAGACCGCGAAGGGTGTCGAGACGCTTCCCGCCGACCATGTCATCGCGTGCGCGGGCGGCGTGGGCACGCCGATCCTGCTCGCGAGCTCGCTCGGTGCCGAGAACGGTTTCGTGCCCGGCTACCACGATCACCCGATGGCCTATGTCGCGAAGGTCAAGCTGCGCCCCAACAGCAAGCTGAAGAAGGTGTCGAGCACCGCGATGCTCTCGGGCGAAGCGCGCGCCGGCCTGATCTACGAGACCGACGAACTGAAGACGGTCGTGTACCTGCGCCCGGCGATCGACATGCGACTCGGATCGATCCAGGGCCCGGCCCGCTACATCCTGTCGGACCTCCGCAACGATCCGTTCTCGCCGAAGAAGATCATGATGCTCCTCGGGAACCTCGAGGCCGTGCGCGAGGCGATCCTGTTCAAGACGCGGCTCGGGTTCCGCGGCGAGCACTACTCGGTGCTGATCCTCGGCGAGCAGACTCCGCTGAAGACGCGCGGCATCCAGATGGCAAACGGCAAGCGCCCTTCGCTCAACTGGCACGTCACGCCCGAGGAGCTGCGCTCGTATGACGCGAGCGTCCACAAGTTCTTGGCCGAGTTCGCCGACGAGATCATCGAGACCAACTGCATCCCCACGTCGAGGTGGGAGTTCCGCAACGCCGCGCACCACTCGGGCACCTCGACGTCGTTCGTGCCGATGCCCGGCGACACCTCGAAGGAATTCTTCGGCGTGCAGGGCCTCAAGAACACGTACGTGTGCGACGGCTCGCTGCTCCGCGCCGCCGGCATCGCGAACAGCGGCCTGACGCTCGTGGCCCTGACGTATCGTCTCGCCGAGCTGATCCGCGCGAACGCGTGAGCTCTAGCTCGGGATCTTCGAGATCACGAACGTCACGATGCCGAGCACGAGCAGCGTCAGCAGCGGCTTGAGAAACACCGGCGGCTTCGTGATGACCTCGCCCTTCTTCGCGCGCTTGGCCTTCAGCTTCAGGAACACGTGGACGCCGATGAGCACCGCGACGAGCGCGAGCTTCGCATGCATGTAGTGCGCCTGGTACAGCTTGAACTTGAAGAGCCAGTGCGCGCCGAACACGATCGCGATCGTCGCGCCGACATCGGGAACGATCGCCGCCTCTCGCAGGTACTTCAGCAGCCGCCCGCGCGGCGCTGCGTCGGGCTCGGCGGCGTACGCCTCGAGGAACGCGGTCAGGGCGAACAAGCTACCGACCCACATCAGGGCACCGACGACGTGGAGGGACAGGAACAGCTTGTCGAGGGTCATCGCCGGGACGGTACGTCAGTCATGAACGATCGGGAAGCCCGCTTCGGTCAGGTGTCCGCCGGCATCGGTCGCGAAGTACGCCTCGGCCCCGGGCGGTAGCTTCGACGGTACGAGCGTGCACGCCGCGTCGAACATGCGCAGCAGGATCGTGCGGCGCGGCCGATCGCTGTGATTCGGCGATGGCTGCCGGGCACCACGCGCATGCAGCCGTTGCCCTCGTCCTCGGGAAGTAGTGCGATGCGCAGCGTCGCGACACTCGCGGGCTCGAGATATCCGATGTACGTGCGGTCCTGGTGCCACTCGACGGTGCCGCCCTCGTGCGCGGGCTTGTAGAGCATCGAGTCCTGAAGGAGCTGTACGCGCGCAGCGCCGAGGGCTCGCGCGACCAGCGCACCGGAGCGGCGATCGATCGCGATCCGCATCAGCGGTTCGTACGCGCGCGCGACGCCGGTGAGCTCGCGAACCACACCGTCGGGACCGCGCGGATACGGCACGTCCGGAATGAACATCGTGAAGACCTCGTGAAAGGCCGCGACGTCGGCGGCCGGGACGACGCCGCGCGCGACGAGGTAGCCATCGCGCGCGAAATCGGGATCCACGCCCCACGGTACCGGCTACGGCAGCTTCTTGCACTCCGCGATGAGCGCCTTGTCCGCGCCGAGGAGGCGGAGCGCCGCGAGGTACTTCGCATTGCCGCTCGGCGGATCCCGCTGCAGCAACGCGATCGCTGCGCGCCGCGCCTCGTGATCGCGAACGAGCGCCGGGTCGAGCTTCTCGCGGCCGGTCGGAGTTGCGTGCCAGAGCGTTCCCTCGTCGACGAAGATGTTGCTGCTGCTCTCGCTCCACCGATCGTCGTAGCGATAGAAGGCCAGGTTCGCCCCCTTCGTCTGTGCGACGACCGTGTTGTTCGCGATCACCCACAGGTTTCCCGAGGCGATCGCGATGCCGACGATCGTCCCGTCGTGCACGAACCAGCTCTCGCTGTGACCGGGTGCGGGATCCGGCATCTCCTGCTGGTAGGTGAAGCCCAGGATGCGGGTCGTTCCGTCGCGGCCGAGCAGGACCTCGCGGCGCTTGCCGTCGCCGACCGGCGGGTTCCACGCGGCCCACACATAGGGGCCGCAGCCGGACGCCTCGATCACGACGTCATCCGCCTTCGCGTCCTGCTTGCGCACCCACGCGGTCGCCTTCGTCTTCTCCGCATCCGTGAGCGGTGTCTTCGTGCACGGACTGTCGCCGAGCTTCGTCGCGAGATTGTCGAGGTACGTGCGTGCCTCGGCGTGTGACTGGGTGACGAGCTCCGGCATCGGGGCGGGCTCGATGAGGCCTGCCTTCACGAGGAACGCGGTCACCCTGCGCTGCGCGCGCTCGGCAGGTGTGGTCTCTCGCGCGGCCATGATGAGCGGTGCCCTGCGCTTGCTGGTGACGCCGAGGATCGAGAGCTCCTGCGCTAGGAGATCGCGGTCGGGCAGGTCGCCCGCATCGATGGAGCGATAGCGCGACACGATCTCGCGACGATCCGCGGCGCGCTGCAGCGGAGCCGACGCGGCGCACGGAGCCACGTGGAGATCGCGACCGAGGCACACGTAGAGCAGCTGATCATTGCGGGTCTGGCCCGCGAGCACGAGCCGACCCTTGACGAGCTTCACGCCGGCGAGGTTCTCGATCATCGCGCTCTTGCCAAGATTTCCACTGGCGTAGCGAACCTGGACGAGATCGTAGCTACTGATCGCGCCACCCTCGCGCTCGTGGTCGGAGTAGACGACGTCGAGCGCGCCATCTCCGTCGAGGTCAACCTGCGCGAGGAGGGCAATGCGGCCCATGTCGGCCCACTCCATCCAGTTCATCGACAGCGTGCTCGTATCCTCCGCGAGGACGTCGATCGCCGTTGGGGAGACACGCAGGAGGTAGTTGCGACGCGTCCCGTAGGCATTCGGTCCAGGCTTCGCCGGTTCGCGATCCTGACTGATGTCGAGGACCACGGCGCCCGACCTATCCTTGCAGCCGAACCTGACGGCGAGGCTACTGTCATTGGCGGTGCTGTCCGTCGCGCCGCGCTCGCCAGGATGCTTCGAATCGATCCACGCGAACACGCGCTTCTTCACGTCGTCACGCTCGCCCCGGGTCGTTGCCGTGCAGCCGGGGCCCGCCGCCGGCCCGTTCTGCGTGTCGTCCTTGACGGGGACCTTCGCAGCGATCGCGCGCAGCTCCTTCGCGAGGTCGATCGTCGTGTCAGCTCGTGCGATGGCAGCAGGTCCGATCAGCAGCGCGATCACCAGGCTTCGCGTCATCATCCCAGGATAACGCCCGAGGGCGGCCGATCGTTCCCGTACTCACTTTTCGAGGAGACTGCCGACCATCACCTCGAGCTTCGAGCAGGGCAAAGCTGCATCGGCCACGAGCAGAGCGTCGTCGGTGCACCGGCCCTGGCTGTCGGGGGCATACGTGACGTCGTTCCCGCCGCGGGTCTCGATGCGAGCTCCATCGCTACCCTGCCTCATGAAGCGATAGCCATAGACACTTCCAACGCACTTGCCGTTGTGCAGACCCGTGTGCGCCCACACGTCAGTCCATCCGTCGGGGCCTAGCTGGAAGGAGGCCCACCCGAGATGGAACGTGTCGTCGTCCGCGTACTGGCGCTGGCACGACGCGAGGTCGCTGCACTTCCGCACATTGAGAGCGGAGTATTCGCCGATCGGGCTGTTCGGCTTGCCGAACGTTTCGTATTTCACGAAGAACACCGGCGTCTGCGGGTCCTTGATCGACCTGCCCTCGGCATCGCAGGAAGCCAGGTTCAACGTCCAGGTGTCCACGTTGTAGATGCCGTCGAACGTGGTGCCGGGACACTCCGGTGAGCTCTTCGATCCATCGGCACATGCGCAGCCACTCGTTTCGTTCGTCTCGCAGTGCTCGGGATCGGAGACGCAACCGGTCAGCGCCAGGATCGACGCACTCGAGGAGAACAGGATCGAAATGCAGATCTTCATGGCGCCTGCGGCTGCATGCCTTGCGCCAGGTGAGCGACCTGCCGTATCCGTGACCTGCGCGTTCGGCTCCTCCTACAGCCCGCCGCCAGCGACGTCGCGTTCGCTGTGGAGGACAAGCGACACGAGTTGCGTACACGATCGTCTACGCAGTTCGCGCAGACCTGATTCCGACGATTCCGACCCTCCGGGGGCCGGGCGTGATTGATCGAATGCCAGGACCAGTGTTACGGGGCCGTTGCCGTCACGATCCACGTCGACGATCCGGCGAACACGCCATCCGCTCGCACGAAGGGGGCGAGCACCGCGCGGATCGCGGTCTCGATCTCTGCACGGCGGGCGATGCCAGCCTCGCCGGCGAGGCGCACGAGCTCGCCGGCAGGTCCGAGCGACAGCGCGAACTCGGTCGCAGCGTCGACGTTGTTTCCCAGTCGCATCGGTGCGTCGCTGCGCGAAAAGCCGATGTCGGTGAATCCAGCGGCGGCCAGCTGGTCACTGACGACGTCTGCGCTCGCCATCGAAAATGGACCGGGGCCGCAGGTGATCTGATCGCCCTTGTCAGGATCGCCGAGCAGGTCGCGGACGACTTGCTCGGAGACCGCGACGCCTTCGTTCGCCGCCTTGCTGCGCCACACGACCATGCACAGCCGACCACCCGAGCGCAGCGCCGCGCGGACGTTGCGAAGAGCGATCACGGGACTCGCGAAGAACATCATGCCCATGCGCGAGTACGCCGCGTCGAACGGTCCGCCGGGGACGCGCGCCTGAACATCGGCCACGTCGAACGACGCATTCGCGACGTGCGCTGCCTCGGCACGCGCAGCCTCGATGAAGCGAGGTGCAGCATCGATGCCGACCACTCGCCCCGTCGGACCGACGCGGCGAGCGAGCTCGATCGTGGTGTCGCCGAAGCCGCACCCGAGATCGACGATGCGCTCGCCGGCTGACGGGGCGAGCCGTTCGATTGCACGTACGCCGTGGATTCCGAGGTTCGTGACGAGCAAGTCGCGGAACTGCACGAACTTGTCGAACAGCACGGTGTTCCAGGCTTCGATCGCTTCGGCATTGGGCATCTGGGTCATACAAGTCACTGGCGTGACTCGACATGGAACGAAATGTTCCGTGCTCAAACCCCCGAATATCCAGGCGTTTGCCGCAGGACTCGGTCCGGCACGTACGAGCAGTAGGTACCCGTTTTCACCGCCGCGGTCAGGTGGCGGCCGAGCTCCTCGCTCGCTTCGCCGACGCGCCGGAGTGCATCGGTGATGCGGCGCTGCACGTTGATCCGCGCGCGCTCGGCGGCCTTCCCGACGCGACGATCGCGACCGCCGAGCCCCGCGGCGCGCGCGAGCTCCGCCTCGAGGGCTTCGAGCTCGTCGCGGGTCCGCTCAGCGCGCGCGGTGTTGTTCCAGCTCTCGGCCTCCTCGAGCGTCTCGCGCAGCTCCACGATGCGCGCCTTGTACGCGCGCTTTGCCTCCGCATCGAGTACTTCGCCGGAATCGCCAGCATCGACGAGCTCTGCACCTACCAGGTCGAGGACGTGGAGCTCGCGATTGGGTTCGGCAATGAGCTTCGCGAGCATCTCGAGTCCGCGACTCGACTTGAGCCGAACGCCGGCACCGAGACCCTCGACGACCCACGTGTCGCCATCGGCGCGGAGCTGCACGCTCGGCGTGGGGGTGGAGTCCTCGATGATCGGCGGCGTGAGCGCAGGCGTGGCGAGCGAGGACTCCGCCGCTCGGATCCGCTTCTCGAGCATCATCCCGATCGCATCGTTGATCTCGCGAGCGCGCGCGAGCAGCCGCCGGGGTTCCGCACCGCGTTCGCCCGATGCGATCAGGATTCGCGCGTAGTCGAGGTGAATCCAGGCCTCGCACGGGCGTGCATGGATGCGCGTCAGCAGCGCGACGCCGCTCTCGTAGTGGCGGGTTGCTGCCGCGAGATTACCGAGCGTCGCGGCGAGCTGCATCGCGGCATGCGCCATCGGCCGATCCGCCGCGTAGCCATGGTTGTGGAGCGCTGGGAGCGGGGGATCCTCGGTCGAGACCCAGGAATACAACGCGCTCGCGCCCTCGCGATCACCGAGCTCCCACGCGACCTCTGCCGCCATCGTCGCGAGGTGAGGCAGTTGCTGTAGCCGTACTGCCTCGAAGAATCGCCCGTCGGCCGCAGACGTCCGGGATTCGTCGAGTCGCCCGAGACGCTGGTGGATCGTGGCCATCATGTCCGCGGCCCGCTCATCTCCGCCGAATCGCTCGTACCGGTGTCGGTTGCGATCGAGCGCCGCATCGTCGCCCTTCAGCCGCGACGCGAGAAAGTCGTGTCCTGCAGACGCATGGAGGTCGAAGAACGTGTCGCCGACGTCTCGCGCGAGCGCTCGCGCTTCCTCGAAATGAGCCGCGTGGTCGGCGAACCGACCTGTCAGCAGTGCGACCAGCGCACGGAGCATCGCTGACGGCCAGCGCGCCCGCGGGATCCGGAGGCGATCGACCATCGCGTCGTACTCGGTCCGATGGAGCTCGACTCCGGCGAGGTTCGCGAGCTCGGCGTGATCGAAGGCCAACCGGTGGTGGGAGCGGAGCTGGATCAGCGGCTCGTCGAACCGCTTCGCTAGCGCGAGGACTTCCTCGTTGAGCGGACGTCGCTCGTTCGGCGACGCGAACGGCAGGAGTGCACTGAGCGCCGCATAGATCACGTCGAGCAGCGTGCGCTCGTCACCGAGCCGCCGCGCCATCTCGATCGCATCGCGCGCGATTCCCATCGGAGGACGCGCGTCGGCCGCAGGGGTCAGCGCCCCGCCGAGCCTTGCAAGGAGACGAGCCCGCAGGGACGAATCACCAGGAGGCAGCGCGGCGAGCGCCTCCTCGAGGAGATTCACGAGGATCGGATCTGTGTAGCCCGGCGAGTAGCCCAGGCCGTACGTCAGCGCTGCGCGCGCGAGGAGCTCCGGCGATGCGAGCGTACGCGCGATGGCCGCAGCCTCGCGCGCGGCTTCCTTGCCCTGCTCGGCTCCCCCGAGGATGAGCACCTCCGCGAGCAAACGCTGCAGCTCGTATCGCGCTTGCTGGTTGGAGGGTGGCGCGATCGAGAGCACGCGCTGGATCAGCGCGGCTGCTGGTTCGAACGCGAGCTGGCGGCGCGCGAGCTCGGCCGCTTGCTGGGCGGTTTCTGCAGCCCGCGCACCATGGTTCGCACCGGCATCGAGGAGGTGATGCGCGATCTCGGCGAGCGGACGCTCCGGCTCGCGCTCGAGAGCATCGGCGACCGCGAGATGCAACTCGCGCCGCAGCAGCGTCGGGATATCCGCGTGCAAGGTCTCGGCGATGAGCCCGTGCGCGAACGCGAAGCGTCCCGCTGCTCGCTCGACGAGCACACCCAGCTCGACGGCCGAATGCAGCGCGCCGAGCACATCCTGGGGCGGGCGTCGGGTCACGTCAGCGACCGTCGATGCCGACACCTCGCGTCCCATCACCGCGGCAGCCTCGAGCACCGGAGCGAGGTCCGCGGGCACGGCGCGCAGGTGCTCGCGAATCGCATTGCGAACGCTCGCGGGGATCTGACCTGTTGCACCGCGCCGGGCGAACACGCGCAGCAGCTCGACGGCGAACAGCGGGTTTCCCTCGCTCCGCTCGTAGACGGCGGCGGCCGCCTGCGCATCGACGGCGAGGGAGGAGTCCGAAGCCGCGATCGCCGCGACGTCGGCGGGGCCCAGCCGGCGCGGGTGGATCACGCGCGCATCCCGCGCGATGCGATCGAGCAGCGCGCCCGCCGCGGGTGTCACGCGCGCCTCGACATCACGATAGGTACCGACGACGAGGAGCTTCGCCCCGCGCAGCTGACTCGCGATGAACGCGAGGAGGTGGAGCGACGGTTCGTCGGCCGCGTGCAGATCCTCGAGGACGATCGCCAGTGGCCGATCGGTCGCGGCGTTCAGCACGTGACGCGTGACCGCGTCGAACGTGAGGAACCGATCCTCGGCGGTCGCAGGCGCTGCGACCGTCAGGTCGCCACGGACTCGCGCGACGTACGGTGTGGTGACGGGCTCTCTCAGTGAACGCAGCACCTGCGTCCACGGCCAGTACGGCGGCGCACCTCCTGCCTCCCATGCGCGACCCCACAGGACATCCATCTCCGTGCCGATGGAGCGCGCGAGCTCCTCGACGAGACGGCTCTTTCCGATGCCCGGCTCGCCGACGACGAGCACACAGCTACCGCTGCCGATGCGAGCGTCGTCGGCCGCCTCCACGAGCGCCCGGAGCTCTGCATCCCTGCCGACCAGCGGCCCCCGTGCCATCAGTGCACTGTAACGCGATCACTTCTTCGCCGCGCGAGCGCCCGACACGATGCGCTGGACGTCCTTCTTGAACTGCACCTTGTCCACCTGCAGTCCGTTGAGGATCGTGGCGCCAGCGCGCGTCAAGCCCGCCATTCCAACCGCTTCCTTGATCTCTTCCTCGCTCGCACCGTTGAGCCGAGCGGCCTCGGTGTGGAAGTAAATGCAGTACTCGCACGGCGCCGCCGCGGCGACCGCGAGGCCGATGAGCTCCTTGGTCTTGCCGTCGAGCTTCGTGGTGGGGTTCATCTGGAACGTGGTCACGCCGTGCCACCAGTTCGCGACGAGCGCCTGCGGCAGCTGCTTCACGAAGTCAGGAACGAACCCGAGGGTCTTCTGGACCTCCGCGGTGACCGTTGCCATCGGCGAGCCGACGGCGGGGGTACCAGCGCGGTTCTCCGCGGCAGCGACCGTGGTGAGCGAGGCGACGATGGCGAACGAGAGAGCGAGCTTGTTCATCGGAATGTCCTTGGTAAGTTCATCTGCAAGGCGTTCCGGCGGGCGGAACAAATCGTTCCGCCGGCATCGGCGGGCGGCGAGCGGCAACGGACAGCAACGTCGCGGCGATGGTGATCCGACGCGCGAGACGGGTGCTTCACTGATCGGAAGCATGAACCGCCGGGTATTCGCGCTCCCTGTTCTGGCCCTCGTGGGTTGTCTGCACCACGCCATCCCCAAGGACCGCAGTGTCGAGACCACGCTCGCGACGCCGGGTGTCGCGGCTCCACTGACCACACCGCTGCGTGTGGTGACGTTCAACGTGTACAGCCGGCCGGGTCACGAGATCGCGAAGGCGTTGCGGACCGATCGCGAGCTGCGACACGCGGACGTCATCATCATCGTGGAGGCTCATCGCGGCGCGACGGATCCGTGCAGCTCGGCCTGCGCGGTCGCGAAGGAGCTGGGGTTCCACGCGGTGTTCGCCCCGGGTCACGTGCAAGGCGATGGTCCCGACGGCGTCGCGATCGTATCGCGCGTGCCGATCCGTTCGGCCGAGGTGATCGAACTGCCGCAGTTCGACGTCCACTGGAACGACGGCCGGCGAATCGCGATGGCGGCGACGATCGATGTCGAGGGCAAACCGGTCACCGTCTACGCGGTCCACCTCGAGAACCGCGTCACCGTGGCCCAGCGGCGGCGCCAGATGATGCCGGTGATCGAGCACGCGAAGCGCCGATCCACACCGGTGATCATCGCCGGTGACTTCAATACGAGCCCCTTCACGTGGATCAACCACGCCATCCCGGTCCCCACGGGGACGCAGGACGATCGCTTCGAGGAGCTGCTGCGTGCGCACGGGTTCGACACTCCGACAGCGGAGAGCGGTGCCACCAGCCGATACCTCGGGATGAAGCTCGACGCCATCTACACGCGCGGCTTCGACGTCGGCAGGTTCGCGGTCTCCGATGGCAGCGCGATCTCGGACCACCTCGCGCTGTGGGCGAACATGACGCTGCGCCGATAGCTAGGACGCGCGCTCGACCGCGGTCTCCTCACCGAGCGCGGTGCGGATGAGGCGGCCGAGCTCCGAGGTCGAGAGTGGCCGCTCGATCGGCGACGCGATGTCGGCGGTGCGCGCGCCGGCGGCGATCACGTCATCGACCGCGCGCTCGACAGCGGCGGCTTCTTCCTCCAGACCGAGCGAGTGGCGGAGCAGCAGCGCGGCGCTGAGGATCGTGCCGATCGGATTCGCGACGCCCTTGCCCGCGATGTCGGGGGCCGAGCCGTGGATCGGCTCGTAGAGGCCACAGCGGCTGTCGCCGAGCGAGGCGCTCGGGCAGAGGCCGAGCGAGCCGGGGATGACGGCGGCCTCGTCGGTGAGGATGTCGCCGAACATGTTCTCGGTGACCACGACATCGAACGAGCGCGCGTGCGTGATCAGGCGCATCGCGCACGAATCGACGAGCTGGTGCTCGAGCGCGACATCGGAATAGCCGGCGGAGATCTCGACCGCGATCTCGCGCCACAGGCGTGACGACTCGAGCACGTTCGCCTTGTCGACGGACGTCACGCGCTTCTTGCGCCCGCGCGCGAGCTTGAACGCGAGCGTGACGATCCGGTGGATCTCGTCCTCGCGGTACTCGAGCGTGTCGACGGCGCGGCGGTGAAGGTGCCCGTCCTCGCGGAACTTCGGCCAGCCGAAGTAGAGGCCGCCGGTCAGCTCGCGCACGAACATGATGTCGACGTTCGCGATGCGATCTGCCTTGAGCGGCGACACGTGGGCGAGCGCGGGGTGCACGCGCACGGGGCGGAGGTTCGCGTAGAGGCCGAGCGCCTTGCGAATGCCGAGCAGGCCCTGCTCGGGACGCACACTCGCCTTCGGGTTGTCCCACTTCGGACCGCCGACGGCGCCGAGCAGGACCGCATCGGAGCGCTGCGCCGCGAGGAGGGTGGAAGTGGGCAGGGCCTGACCGGTCGCATCGATGGCGGCGCCGCCGATCAGGTGCTCGGTGAACGTGAGCTGATGACCGAACCGCGCAGCAACGAGCTCGAGGACCGCACGTGCTTCGTGCACGACCTCGGGGCCGATGCCATCACCCGGTAGCAAGACGATCGTGGCCTTCATCTGATTCCTTTCGCGTTGCTCGTGCGAGCCAGAGCCCGTGCTCGATGCCATCGACGAGCGCCGTCAGCGACGCCTCGACGATGCTGGGAGACGCTCCAACGGTGGTCCATCGGTCGCGCCGGTTGCCGTGATCGATCAGGACGCGCGTGACGGCGTTCGTGCCCTCGCGCCCGTCGATGATGCGGACCTTGTAGTCCTCGAGGTGGATCGACTCGACGGCCGGGTACACGGCGACGAGTGCCTTGCGCAGCGCCGCGTCGAGCGCGCTGACCGGACCGTTGCCCTCGGCCGCGGTGTGGACGATCTGGCCCTTCACGCGGACCTTCACGGCCGCGTCGGCGTAGCCGTTGCCGAGCATCACCTTGTAGTCGACGAGCTCGAAGGGCGCGAAGTAGCTCGGCTGGCGCCGACGCATCATCAGCGCGACGGCCGCTTCAGCCGATTCGAACGAGGCGCCCTCGGCCTCGCGCTCCTTCACCGTCGTGAGCACGTCCGCCGCGGTGATGCCGTGCTCCTCGGCGAACGCATCCACGTTCGCCTTGCCCGACAGCTCGCTGATCACGAATCGCGTGCGATTGCCGACGCGCGCGGGGTCGACGTGCTCGTACGCGCGCGGCGCACGGCGGACCGCGGCGACGTGGACGCCGCCCTTGTGCGCGAACGCGCTGCGGCCGAAGTACGGCGCGTGCTCGTCGAAGGACAGGTTCGCGATCTCCGCGGCAAACCGCGCGACCCGACCGAGATCCGCGAGCGAGCCAGGGCGCAGGCATCGCCGCCCGAGCTTTAGCTCGAGATCCGGGATGAGGGTCGTCAGGTTCGCATTCCCGCAGCGCTCGCCGTAGCCGTTGAGCGTGCCCTGCACCTGCGTCGCGCCGGCGCGCACCGCCGCGAGCGAGTTCGCGACCGCGCAGCCACCGTCGTCGTGCGCGTGGATGCCGATCGCGACCGTGATCTCCGCAGCGACGAGGCGCACCCGGTCATCGACTTCCCACGGCAACGAGCCGCCGTTGGTATCGCACAGCACGACCGCCTCCGCGCCGCCGCGCTCCGCGGCTTCGAGTGTCGCGATCGCGTAGGCAAGATCCTCGCGCGCGCCGTCGAAGAAGTGTTCGGCGTCGTAGATGACGCGACGGCCATTCGCGCGCAGGTAGCGCACGCTATCCTCGATCATCGCGAGGTTCTCGTCGGGCGTGGTGCGCAGCACCTGCTGCACGTGCACGAGCGACGTCTTGCCGAAGATCGTGCAGGCGCGTGCGCCGGACTCGAGCAGGGCGGCGAGGTTCGCGTCGTCCTCGGGCCGCGTGCCGGCGCGCCGCGTGGCGCCGAAAGCGGTCAGCGTCGTCTTGTGCCAGTCCATGTCGCGCGCGCGGCGAAACAGCTCGGCGTCCTTCGGATTCGATCCGGGCCATCCGCCCTCGACGAACGCGACGCCGAGCGCATCGAGCTGCTCCGCGATCTGCAGCTTGTCGGAGACCGCGAGCGAGATGCCCTCGCGCTGGGTGCCGTCGCGAAGGGTGGTGTCGTAGATGGTGAGCTCAGCGTTGCTCATACGCGTTGATCCGATCGGCAAAGGAGAGGATGTAGCCGAGCTCGTCGAGCCCGCTCGCGAGGCAGTGCTTCGCGAACGGATCGATCGCGAACGCGACCCAGCTGTTGTCGGGGAGCGACACCCGCCCGGCCGCGAGGTCGACCGTGAGCTCGAGCCCCGGGTTCTGCTCGAGCGCGAGCTCGATCCGGACGCACGCGGCTTCGGGAAGTGCGACCGGGAGCAGTCCGTTCTTCGTCGCGTTCTCCTTGAAGATGTCGGCGAACGAGCGCGCGATCACCGCCCGAAACCCGAAGTCCACGAGCGCCCACGGCGCGTGCTCGCGCGACGAGCCGCAGCCAAAGTTCGTGCCCGTGACAAGGATCTGCGCGCCCGCCGCACTCGGCTGCAGCAGCGGGAATCCCGGACGCGTGCGCCAGTCGGCGAACAGGTGCTCGCCAAGGCCCGTCTTCTTGGTCCCCTTCAGGAACCGCGCGGGAATGATCTGATCGGTATCGACATCGTCGGCGGTCAGGATCACCGCCCGCGACTTGAGCGTGGCGAACGGCGTCTTCACTGCGCACCTCCCATCAGCGTGCGGACGTCGGTGACGCGTCCGGTGATTGCGGCTGCGGCGGCCGTCATCGGCGAGGCGAGGAACGTGCGGCCGCCGCGGCCCTGACGGCCCTCGAAGTTGCGGTTGCTGGTGCTGACCGCGTACTGGCCGGGCTCGATCATGTCGCCGTTCATCGCGATGCACATCGAGCAGCCGGGATCGCGCCACTCGGCGCCCGCGTCGCGGAACACGCGATCGAGGCCTTCTTCCTCGGCGGCGCGCTTCACGTCCTGCGAGCCGGGCACCACGAGCACGCGCACGCCGGGCGCGACCTTCTTGCCGCGCATCACGCTCGCGGCGGCGCGCATGTCGGAGAGCCGGGCGTTCGTGCACGAGCCGATGAAGACGACATCGATCGCGCGACCGAGCAGCGGCTCGCCGGGGGACAGGCCCATGTAGAGCAGCGCCTTCGCGAGCGCGGCGCGCGCCTCGGGGTCGGCTTCCTCGGGATTGGGCACGGCCGCGGTGACCGGGATGCCCATGCCGGGATTCGTGCCGAACGTGATCATCGGCGGGATCAGCGATGCATCGATCACGATCGTGCGGTCGTAACTCGCGCCGTCGTCGGTACGGAGGCCGCGCCAGCGATCGACCGCGGCGTTCCACGCGGCGCCCGCAGGGGCGTGTGCGCGGCCCTCGAGCCACGCGAACGTGACCTCGTCGGGCGCGATCATGCCGGCGCGTGCGCCCGCCTCGATCGACATGTTGCAGACCGTCATCCGGCTCTCCATGTCGAGCGCGCGGATCGCGGAGCCGGTGTACTCGATGACGTGGCCCGTCGCGCCACCGACGCCGAGCTCCGCGATCATCGCGAGCACGAGGTCCTTCGCTGACGCGCCGGGGGGCAGCGTGCCCTCGAACCGCACCTCGAGCGTCTTGGGCTTGCGCTGCAAGAGACACTGCGAGCCGAGCACGTGCTCGACCTCGCTCGTGCCGATGCCGAACGCGAGCGCGCCGAACGCACCGTGCGTGGAGGTGTGGCTGTCGCCGCAAACGATCGTCATGCCGGGCTGCGTGTAGCCGAGCTCGGGGCCGATCACGTGGACGATGCCGCGATGCGGAGAATCCGCGTCGTACAGCGTGATGCCGTGCTTCTTGCAGTTGTCTGCGAGCGTGCGCAGCTGATTGCGCGCAGCGTCGTCGGCGATCGGCAGGCCGTTCGTCGGGATCGAGTGATCCATCGTCGCGACCGTCTTGCCCGGCCGGTGCACGGCGAGCCCGCGTTCGGCGAGCCCCGCGAACGCCTGCGGAGAGGTCACCTCGTGCACGAGGTGCAGATCGATGTAGAGCACCGCCGGTCGTCCCGCTTCCTCGGTGACGACGTGGGCATCCCAGATCTTGTCAAACAGCGTGCGCTTCATCGCGGCTCCCTTCCGTTCGGTACATGGCGGTGATGCGGTTCAGTGCGCGCAAGTACGCCTGCACGCTGGCGACGATGATGTCGGTGTCGGCTCCGGCTCCGTGGAACACGCGGCCGCGTCGATCGCGCACGCGCACCGTCACGTGGCCGAGCGCATCGATGCCCTCGGTCACCGAGTGCACCGAGTACTCGAGCAGGCTCGCGTGCGCATCGACGATCGTGTCGATCGCCTTGTACGCCGCATCGACGGGACCGGTGCCGACCGACGCCTGCACGCGGATGTCTCCATCGCGGCTGCGCAGGCGCACCGTCGCGGTCGGCATGCCGAGCGTGCCGCAGCCAACGTGCAGGGCATCGAGCGAGAAGGCGTCATCGGCCTCGGGAACGTCCTCGCGCACGATGACCTCGAGGTCGGCCTCGGTGATGTGCTTGCGGCGATCCGCGATCGCCTTGAACCGCGCGAACACGCGGGCGAGTGCGCCGTCGTCGAGCCGGTACCCCATCCCGGCGAGCCGAGCGGCGAGGGCGGCGCGTCCCGAGTGCTTCCCGAGCACGAGCGACGTGTGGCTCGCACCGACGGTCTCGGGCTTCATGATCTCGTACGTCGCCTGGTGCTTGAGCAGGCCATCCTGATGGATGCCGGACTCGTGCGCGAACGCGTTCGCACCGACGATCGCCTTGTTCGGCTGTACCGGCATCCCGGTGACGCTGCTGACGAGGCGAGAGAGGCGCGTGAGCTGTGTCGTGTCGATCCTCGTGCCCACGCCAAAGCGCGGCGCGCGCGTGTGCAGCGCCATCACGACCTCCTCGAGCGAGGAGTTACCGGCGCGCTCGCCGATGCCGTTGATCGTGACCTCAGCCTGCCGTGCACCGGCCGAGATGCCGGCGAGCGTGTTCGCGGTCGCGAGGCCGAGGTCGTCGTGGCAGTGAACGGAGACGATGACGTCCTTCGCGCCCGGGACGTTCTCGATGATGCCGGCGATCAGCGCGCCGAACTCGTCGGGCGTGGTGTAGCCGACGGTGTCGGGGATGTTGATCGTGGTCGCGCCGGCGCGGATCGCGAGCGCCAGCACTTCGTAGAGAAACGCGGGGTCGCTGCGGCCGGCGTCCTCGGGGGAGAACTCCACGTCGGTGCACAGCGAGCGTGCGTACTCGACCATGTCCGCGACCTTGGAGAGCACCTCGGTGCGGGTCATCCGCAGCTTGTGCAGCATGTGCAGCTCGGACGTCGCGAGGAACGTGTGGATCCGCGGGCGCGCGGCAGGCTTCACCGCTTCCCACGCGGCGTCGATATCGGCGCGGGACGCGCGGGCGAGCGCGCAGATGATCGGCGGCTCGTGCAGACCGCTGCCCGGTGCCGGGAACATGCCGACCTGCTCGGAGATCGTGCGCACCGCTGCGAGGTCATCGGGCGACGCCGCGGGGAACCCCGCCTCGATGACGTCGACGCGCAGGCGTGCGAGCGCCCGCGCGATATCGAGCTTCTCGGTCGAGGTCATCGTCGCGCCCGGTGATTGCTCGCCGTCGCGCAGGGTGGTGTCGAAGATCCGTACGTGGGGCACGGTCATTCCCCCGGCTTGATCGTGACGGGGTCGAGGAACGGCATCATCGCGCGCAGCTCGAGTCCGACCTTCTCGATCGGGTGCTCGGTCTCCTTCGCGCGCACGGCGTTGAACCACGGGCGGCCCTGCTGGTTCTCCTCGATCCAGCGGCGCGCGAATGCCCCGCTCTGGATCTCGTCGAGCACGGCCTTCATCGTCTGCTTGACGTTCGCGTCGATCACGCGCGGTCCCGACACGTAGTCGCCATGCTCGGCGGTGTCGCTGACCGAGTAGCGCATGTAGCTGAGGCCGCCGCGGTACATGAGATCGACGATCAGCTTCAGCTCGTGCAGGCACTCGAAGTAGGCGACCTCCGGCTGATAGCCCGCGGCGGTGAGGGTCTCGAAGCCCGCCTTCACGAGCGCGCTGACGCCGCCGCACAGCACGGCCTGCTCGCCGAACAGATCGGTCTCGGTCTCCTCGGAGAACGTCGTCTCGAGCACACCCGCACGCCCCGCGCCGAGTGCGCACGCGTACGCGAGTGCGAGCTGCTTCGCGGTGCCACTGGCGTCTTGATGGACGGCGAGCAGGGCAGGCACGCCGCTGCCGTCCTGGAACGTCTCGCGCACGCGGTGGCCCGGGCCCTTCGGCGCGACCATCGACACGTCGACATCCGCGCGCGGGACGATGGTGCCGTACCGGATGTTGAAGCCGTGCGCGAACATCAGCGTCTTGCCCGGAGTGAGGTGCGGCGCGATGTCCTTCTCGTACAGCGACGGCTGCACCGTGTCGGGCGCGAGGATCATGATGACGTCGGCCCACGCCGCGACCTCGGCAACCGGCGCGACCTCGAGGCCACGTGCCTTCGCCTTCGCGAGGCTCTTGCTCGTCGGCGGAAGTCCGACCTTCACGCGCACACCGCTGTCGACGAGGTTCAGCGCGTGCGCATGGCCCTGCGAGCCGTAACCGACGATCCCGACGTTCTTGCCGCGGATCAGGGAGAGGTCAGCATCCTTGTCATAGAAGAGCGTTGCCATTGTCGTTAGCCTTTCGTCACGCCGCGCTCGTGCGCGGTTGTTCCTGAACCTCGGCCTCGGCCCCGGCGCTGCGCAGCATCGCGACTGCACCGGTCCGCACCATCTCGACGATTCCGTACTCCGCCAGCACGCCGGCGAGCCCTTCGATCTTGTCGCGTGTCCCGGTGATCTCGAAGATCATCGCCTCGGGTGCGATGTCGATCACGCGCGCGCGAAACACCTCGGCGAGCTGCAACACGTGCGCTCTTCGAGCCTGATCCGCCCGGACCTTGATCAGCGCGAGCTCGCGCGTCACGCACGGTCGGCGCGTCGTGTCCTCGACCTTGAGGACGTTGACGAGCTTGTAGAGGTTCGCCTCGATGCGCCTCGCTGCATCGTCATCGGCCTCCATCACGATCGTCATGCGCGACACGGCCGGCACCTCGGTGCGCCCGACCGTCAGCGAATCGATGTTGTAACCGCGCCGCCGAAACAGCGACGTCACGCGGTTGAGCACGCCCGGGAGATCCTCGACGTGCATGATGTACGTGCGCAGCCTGGTGTTCGTCATCACTCGTCCCCCGCGGTCTCGACGATCGGATTCGGTCGCCGGATCATGTCGTGCAGCGCCGCGCCGGACGGAACCATCGGATAGACGGAGTCCTCCTGCTCGACGCGGAAATCGATCAGCACGGTGCCCTCGCTTGCACGCGCTCGCTCCACCGCCCACTCGACTTCGTCGCGCTTCGTCACGCGCAGACCGTCGAGGCCATGCGCGTCGGCGAGCTTCACGAAGTCAGGGCTCTTGAGCGGTGTCGCGGAGTAGCGGCCGTTGTAGAAGAACTGTTGCCACTGCCGGACCATGCCGAGGTAGCCGTTGTTGATGATCGCGATGTGGAGCTTGATGCCTTCCTGCGCGATCGTCGCGAGCTCGCACGCCGTCATCTGAAAGCCGCCATCGCCGGCGATGACCCAGACCTCGTCCTTCGGCGACGCGAACTTCGCGCCGATCGCGGCGGGGAGTGCGAAGCCCATCGTGCCGAGGCCGCCCGACGTGACGAGCTTCCGCGGATGATCGTGCTTGTAGTACTGCGCTTCCCACATCTGGTGCTGACCGACGTCGGTGACGACGAGCGCCTTGCCCTCGGTGATCCGCCAGAGGTCGTGCATCACGTGCGCGGCGAACAGGCGCCCGTCGTGCGGCATCGTCTGGATGTCGCGCACCGCCGAGTCGCCCTTGTAGTCGGAGATCCGCGCGAGCCACGAGCCGTGATCGTTTCGCGCGACGAGCCCGAGCAACGACTCGAGCGTGTCGCGCACGTCACCGACGAGCGCGACATCGGCGCGGACGTTCTTGTTGATCTCCGCCGGATCGAGCTCGCAGTGGATCTTCTTCGCGTTGACCGCGTACGTGTCGAGCTTGCCGGTGACGCGGTCATCGAACCGCATGCCGAGCGCGATCAGGAGGTCCGCTTCCTGGATGGCGTGGTTGACCCACGACTCGCCGTGCATGCCCATCATGCCGAGCGCGAGCGGATCGGTCGCCGGGAACCCGCCGAGGCCGAGCAGCGTGGATGCGACCGGGATGCCCGTCTTGTCGACGAACGCGCGCAGGAGCTTGCTCGCCTCCGCCTTGACGATGCCGTGGCCGGCGAGGATCACCGGTCGCTTCGCGCGATCGATCAACTCGGCGGCCCGTGACAGATCCTCCGAGCCCGCGCGGTGCTCCGGCCGATAACCGCGCATGCGGACCGGTTCGTCGCTCCACACCGGCACGGTGCTCGCCTGCTGCGCATCCTTCGTGATGTCGACCAGCACCGGTCCCGGCCGTCCCGAGCGCGCGACATAGAACGCCTCGCGGATCGTCTTCGCGATGTCGTCGACGTTGGTGACGAGGTAGTTGTGCTTCGTGATCGGCAGCGTGACGCCGGTGATGTCGGTCTCCTGGAACGCATCGCTGCCGATGAACTTCGAGCTCACCTGGCCGGTGATGCAGACGAGCGGGACCGAGTCGAGCATCGCGGTGGCGATGCCGGTGACGAGGTTCGTCGCGCCCGGGCCAGACGTCGCGATCGCGACGCCGACCTTGCCGGAGACACGAGCGTAGCCATCGGCCATGTGCGAGGCGCCTTGCTCGTGCCGGACCAGCACGTGGCGGATCGGGCTCTCGAGCAGCGCGTCGTACGCCGGCATGATCGCACCGCCGGGATAGCCGAACACGACCTCGACGCCTTCGCGGTGCAGCGCTTCCCAGAGGATCTGCGCGCCCGTTCTCATGGTGTGCCTCGCCGGTTCAACATCGCGTGGAACCAGCCGGCGTCGTCGATGTCGGCGGGCTCGACCTCCTCGTCGGCGTTCCACGCGTTGTGGTGCACCTTCTCCGGCTCGATGACGGGGCGCTGCACGGTGAGCGCGAGCAGGCTCGCCATGCGATCGCGCACGGACGCATGCTCGAGCTCGGCCTCGTCGGCGACCGACGTGGAGCGCATCTGTGCGTCGCCATACGCAGCGCGCGCGTACGCGACGGCGCGGAGCAGCGCCCTGCGGCTGACGTCGCGGTGGACTGCAATGCGGCAGCCGACGCGTGGGTCGTCGATGTTGGTCACGAGCACGACATCCATGCCGCTGCGCGCGCACCGCCCCGAGTGCAGCGCGCGTGCACACGCGAACACGACGAGGGCGCCGGCGGCAATTCGCTCCTCGCACTGGCGCCACAGCACGGTGTCCTCGGCAGAGCGCACGACGACGACGTCGGCGTTTCCGATCACGGAGCACGGAGAGCCCACGACGAAGCCGTCGCCATACGCGCGTGTCCACGCCGCGGTCTCGCGCGGGACGCTGATCACGACGAGGTTGCCCGCGCGCCGCAGTGCCAGTGCGTGATCGCGCGCCTCGGCGTCGTAGCCGAGCACGACAATGCGAGCACCTTCGAGGACGAGCGTACCGAGCAACGTAGCGGGATCGAGCGCGGTCATGAGTGCTCCTTCGTGGTTGGAAATGGCCGTGTGACGGCCCCCTCGGATGCAGAACCAACGAGCGCGGCGTACTTGGCGATCACGCCGTGCGTGTAGGGATGCGTTCGCTTCGCGGGCTCGCGCCCGGCGAGGTCGGCCTCGAGATCGAGCCGGCGCGCAGCGACATCGAACGTGATGACGTCACCGTCGCGCACGTAGGCGATCGGTCCGTCATCGGCAGCCTCGGGTGCGACGTGCCCGGCCATGAGGCCGTGCGTCGCGCCCGAGAACCGGCCGTCGGTGACGAGCGCGGTGGAATCGCCGAGCCCCTGGCCGACGAGCGCGGCGGTGACGCCCAGCATCTCGCGCATGCCCGGTCCGCCGCGCGGACCTTCGTGGCGGATCACGACGACATCGCCCGGCTTGATCGCGCCCGCCTGCACGGCGGCGAACGCGGCCTCCTCGCCGTCGAACACGCGGGCAGGGCCGCTGTGATGCTGGCGGTCGTGACCGGCGAGCTTCACGACACATCCCGCGGGCGCGAGTGATCCGCGGAGGATCGCGAAGCCGCCGCGAGGCTTCAGTGGCTCGGCGACGGTGAGGAACACTGGCGCACCTTCACCACGTGCCGACGCAGCTTCCTCGCGCAGCGTCTTGCGCGTGCACGTCATCGCGTCGGCGAGCAGACCCGCTTCGAGCATGCGCTGCACGAGCAGGCGCACGCCGCCGGCGCGGGTCATGTCGACGGCGGTGTACCTGCCGCCGGGCTTGAGATCGGCGAGCACCGGCGTGCGTGCGGCGATCGCATCGAAGTCATCGATCGCGAGCGGAACGCCCGCCTCGTAGGCGATGGCGAGGAGGTGGAGGACGGCGTTCGTCGATCCGGCGGTCGCAGCGACGGATGCGATCGCGTTCTCGAATGCGGTACGCGTCAGCAGCGCGCGCGGCCGCACGTCCTTCGCGATGAGGTCCATGACCATCGCACCGCACTCGCGTGCGACCTCTTGCTTGCGTGGATCCGTCGCGGCAACTTCGTTCGCGCCCATCGGGGAGATGCCGAGCAGCGTGATCGCGACGGACATCGTGTTCGCGGTGAACTGTCCACCGCACGCACCGGCGCCCGGGCACGCGCTGTCCTCGAGCACGCGCAGGCGCTCCGACGACATCGCACCGGCGGCATGCGCGCCGACCGCCTCGAAGACATCCTGGATCGTGACGTCCTTGTTCTCGAAGCGCCCCGGCTCGATCGGTCCGCCGTAGAGCACGAGGCCCGGGAGATCCATGCGGGCGAGTGCCATCACGGTCGCGGGGATCGTCTTGTCGCAGCCCGAGAGCGCGATGACGCCGTCGAGCATGTGAGACATCGCGAACAGCTCGATCGAGTCGGCGATCACCTCGCGCGACACGAGCGATCCGCGCATGCCCTCCGTGCCCATCGTGATGCCGTCCGACACCGCGATGGTGTTGAACTCGATCGGTGTGCCGCCGGCGGCGCGAACGCCCGCCTTCACGTGCTCGGCGAGCGCACGCAGGTGCACGTTGCACGGCGTGACCTCGGTCCACGTGTTTGCGATGCCGACGAGCGGGCGCTCGAGATCCGCGTCGGAGAATCCGGCGCCCTTCAGCATCGCGCGCGCTGGAGCTCGCGATGGACCTTTCTTGATCTTGTCACTGCGCATCGTCGACGTTGTGCTTTCGCGAGAGGCCAAAGAAAAAGCCCCCGCTCTGTTTCCAGGGCGGGGGCCGATTGCGGGACGTGATGTCCGTTAGATCGGGGGTCCCCTGCCCAAAATAAGAAGCAGTACGCCGGCGGTAATGAGGCGTACGGGCGCGACCACGCCCACCTCGACCGACGCCACTACGCGCGACTGCGAAGCACCAAACTCGAGCTTCGCAATTCCCGCCATCGAGAATGACCGTACGGGTCGAGGCGCAGTGCGTCAAGTATGATGATACGGCGCGTCAAAAACCGACATGTCGCTAAACGCCGTAGAATCGCGAAATGCAGCCGGTTTTCAGGTACTGAAAAAAATGACGCGGACCGGCATTCGAAGGAAGCTCATCAGTAACGCGCACCCGCGAGGGCTGCGCGGATCCGGAGACCGGCTCCGTCGATCCCGTCGATGCAGCGACGGGCAGCGACGAATCGCAGCTCGCTCCGCAGGGGCACAGCGCGCTGACGGCGTGGCTCGCCGCCGGTCACTACCTGAGCTGGGCATGCGAGGACGCGCCGCATCCCGCGCGACCTCCCGGTGCGCACGGCATGAATCGGATCTGCAGCAACGCGGCGCTCTCGAGCTCGACCGATGGTCCGTTTCCCGTCGGCGCGGTCTCCGTGAAGGAGCTGCATCGCAACGGATCGATCATCGGCTTCGCGGTCGCGCGGAAGCTCTCGACCGGCTGGTACTGGTACGAAAGCCTCGGAACTAGCGTGGTGGCGGATGGCGTCGGCGTCGGGCTGTGCACCGGTTGCCACGATGATGCGACTCGCGACTACACGTTCACGCGGGTTGAGTGACCGCGGCCTGACGAACCGCTCGACGGCAGCGTATTGTGGTTCATGGTGTGGAGGGAAACGCTGCTGGTACTGGTCGCGGTGGCCGCGTGTGGCGGAAGTCAGAAGGCGCCTGCTGCGAATCCAGACGGGACGACCCCCGATGGCCGGTATCACGGCGCAGGATTCAGCGGGCCCATCCCCGCCGGCTGGCGGCTCGTCGAGCCCGAGTTTCTCAAGAGCCTGGGCCCGGGTGTCGTGGCCGTTCGCCAGATCACGGGGCAGCCCGGCTGGCTCCGGCCGAGCATGTTCATCGTCTCGACCGGCAACAAGCCATACACGGGCGGAACCGACGAGACGCAGTGCAAGACCTCCGCATCCGCATCGGCGGAGCAACTGCAGCGCGACGTGAAGTTCGCTGGCATCGTCGACGGACCCGTCGGGCCCACGTGCCGGTTCGAGCTCATCTCACGCGGTCAGATCGCGCCGACGGGCGAGCAGCAGATGGTGATCTCGACGGTCGTCAGCGGACCCAGCCAGCTCACGCTCAACTGCTCGGTCGATCCGCGAGACAACGCGGCGATCACGACGTGCAACGAGCTCCTTGCCGGCTTCAAGTTCGAATGAGGGGCGTAATCCTCGCCATCGCGCTCTCGGCCGGCTGCTACGCGGAGCTCGGTGCGGGCTACTACCCGACGATCAATCAGACGATCACCGATCAGACGACGATGACGGAGAGCTCGTCGAGGTCAGGTGGCTGGTCGGCCACCTTCAAGCTCGGCTTCTACCTCGACGTCCCGATCGCTCCGCTGCGCACCGGAATCGGACTCGGCTGGTCGCCCGATTCGTTCGGTGGTGATCCGGTTCTTCCGAGCGACGCATCCGCGGACGTCACGCCGAAGGGCACGACGTTTCGCGGAGACGTCGTGCTGCCGTTCATTCCGTTCAAGACGGTGCCGAACCTCCTGGTGCGGCTCACCGCGATCCGCGCGAAGTTCACCGGCGTCGGCGTGCGGATGGCGCCCAACGACGAGTACGAGCACTCGAGCGGCGCGTCGGGCACGGGCTGGTTCTTCGGCCCGACGATCGGAACTTCCAAGCTCGGCAGCGCCGCGCTCGCGAGCATCGGCTATCAGACGCTCGACTGCGAGCTTCCGGTAGGCACGCAAGCACACCTCCCGCAGAACGGCGTGAGGACATCAGCATCGGGCTTCGGCATCCGCGTGCTGATCGGATGGACGCCGTCGGGCGCGCTGATGAAGCACTACAAGCCGAGCCCGAACACACCGCAGGCTCGCGGCAATGCCGGTTGCTACTACCGCAACACGTGCATCCCGAGGCACGGCGGCGGCGAGACCTGCACGTCCGATTATTACTGCCCCTGAGCTTCACGGCGTCGGGCGCGTGAGCCCGCGCAGGCGCTCTCCGCCACCGACCGTACCGAGCGATGCAGAGGCCGCACCGGTGGTGAGGTTCACCGTGTGCAATGTCGTTCCAGTACCGCCCGCGATGTTCGCCGCGATCACGGCGACGTTGTCGCGGCCATCGATATCGAAGCCGCTGACCGCATCGATGTCAGCGCCGAGCGCGCCGATGTCGGTGGTTGTTCCGAGGTTCGGCGCCGCGAGCAGCAGCAGTCGATTCGCGGTCGCGTCCACGACGTACAAGGACGTGGTGACCGCGCCGGTCTTCGATTCCGTGTACGCCGCGCCCGTCGCTTGCGTCGCGGCGCCGTTGAGTGCGGCGTCGGCCGTCGTTGCACCGGTCGCGACGTCGGTCACGCGCAGGTTCTCACCGGTGTCGCTCACGATGCGAAGCGCGACCGGGCCCGTCGGGTTGAAGTCCACGCCGAACGCAGCTCCCGCGAGCGATACGGTCAGCGTCACCGGACTCGCCGCCGCGGCCGTCGCCGAGGCCACGGTGTAGAGCTTGCCCGTCGAGCCATTCTTGGCGAGGAGATACAGGAGGCCCGTCGACGGACGGAAGTCGATCCCGACCGGTGTATCTCCGGCGGCGAGGCCCGTGAGCGCTGCGCTGGTGCACAGCTTCGCGGGTGCGGAGCGATTGAACGAGACCAGCTTCCCGCCGTCGGTCAGGCCGAACAGCTCGCCGGCCATCTGCGGGATCGCAACGCTCGTCGCCGGCGGCGTGCTCGCGAGAGCGATCGCGGTCTCGCCGGCCTGAAGAGGCAGTGCGCTCGCGAGCGTGGCCGCGCCGGTCGTGAGATCGATCGAGTAGAGACTGCTCGTTCCGCCGACGACAAGAATCGCCAGTGCGCTGTTCGCGGTCGCGCTCGTCTGGATGTCGAAGCCACCGACCGCCGTGGCGTCGACGCCGAGCGCGCCCGTGGTGACCGCCGTTCCATCGTTCGGCGGATTCTGCGTCACGAGTTGATCCGTCGCGACGTTGATCGCGAACAGCGTCGTGCGACATGCGGCCGCAAACGAGTTGGTGTACGCGACGCTGCTGTATCCGGTCGCCGCGCCATTGATCGCGCCGTCGGTCGTCGTCGCGCCCGTGTCGACGTTGATCCGCAGGTTCTGACCGGAGTCGGTGGTCACGCGGAGGCGATCCGGGACCGGATTGAAGTCGACACCAAACGTCGTCCCCGCGAGCGCGGTGAACGGAGCCGTCATGTCGGCTGCATCGGCAGCCAGCGTGCTCTTGAGCGTGGCGACGCCGGTGTCGGCAGCGATCGTGTAGAGCTTGCCCGCGGAGGAGAGCGCGTACAGCGCGCCATCGGCTGGGCGACGATCGAATCCGACGATCGTCTCGCTCCCCATGCCAGAGATCGTGACCTCACTCGTCGCGACCGTCGGAGCCGCGCGGTCGAAGCTCACCAGCCGCCCACCCGACGTGAGGATCAGCGTGTCACCGACGCGTGAGGTACTGCCGTCGATCGGCGGTGCTGTATCGGGAGTGACTGACCCATCCGCGACAGGCTGAGCGTCATCGCCGCACCCAGCGGCAGCGAGGGTGAGAAGCAGGATGTGATCAAGCAAAGGCGTTTTCATGGTGGGGCTCCATCCGGTGGTACGAGCCGACACCGATCCGGATCGACGCCGCTGCGTGAGACGACCGTGAAGCCCCGCGATTGATTCGCAGCCGCAAGCGCGTAGAGTGCGCGCGTGCACGAGCAGAAGGTTCAGCGGATCGCCGCGCAGCTGAAGGCGCATCCACCCGGATCGCCCGTATCGCTACGCAAGGCCGGCGTCTCGCATCAGGTTCCGAAGTCCGGCGATCTCCGTCACAAGGACAGCAAGATCGACGTCAGCGATCTGACCTCGATCATCTCGATCGATCCGGTGAATCGTCTCTGCACCGCGGAGTCCGGGGTGACGTTCGTCGACCTCGTCGACGCGACCCTGAAGCACGGCCTCGTTCCGATCGTCGTGCCCGAGCTGAAGACGATCACGATCGGCGGCGCGGTCGCCGGTTGCTCGATCGAGTCGATGTCGTTCATCCACGGCGGTTTTCACGACACCTGCGTGGAGTACGAGGTGATCACGGCGAAGGGCCACGTCATCATCGCGCGCCCTGACAACGAGCACGCGCTCGTATTCCAGATGATGCACGGCACGTTTGGCACGCTCGGGATCCTCGCGAAGCTGACGTTCAAGCTCGTGCCGGCGAAGCCGTTCGTGCGCCTCGAGTACGAGACCTACGCGAGCGTCGACGCGTACCGCGACGCGATCGAGCGTCACACGGCCGCGCGCGACATCGACTTCATGGACGGCATCATCCACAGCTCGAAGCGGTACGTGCTGTGCCTCGGGCATTTCGTGGATCGCGCGCCGTACACGAGCAACTACGAGTGGCTGAAGGTCTATTACGAGAGCACGGCGACGCGCACCGAGGACTACCTCTCCACGCCCGACTACTTCTTTCGCTACGACCGCGGCGTCACGAACGTGCGGCCGAACTCGTGGATCGGTCGGCTGCTTCTGGGAAAGTTCATGGCGTCGACGGAGTGGCTCGCGCTCGGCCGGAAGTTCCACCGGTTGCTGCCGACCGAGAGTCCGACGGTCACGCTCGACGTGTTCATCCCGATCTCGAAGCTGACCGAATTCATGACGTGGCTCGATCGCGAGCTGCCGCACTATCCGCTGTGGTGCGTGCCGTACAAGCGCGTGCACGACTACGAGTGGCTGCACGACGCATACTGGAAGCAGCTGCCCGATCAGATGTTCGTCGACATCGCGATCTACGGCATGAAGCAGCGCAAGGGCGACAACGCGCACCGTCGGATCGAGGAGAAGCTGCGCGAGCTCGGGGGGATCAAGACGCTGATCTCGCACAACTACTACAGCGAGACCGAGTTCTGGCAGATCTGGAATGCTGACAACTATGGTGCAGTGAAGCGCGTCACCGATCCGGACAACCTGTTTCGCGATCTCTTCGTGAAGACCTGCCGCGCCGCGATGGGCATGCGCTAGACCGGCGTCCTCGTGTCGAGGAAGTCGCGTAGCTGCTCCTTGGTCGCGAGCAGCTCCTTGCGGGCCGCCGCGAGTGCGAGCTCGTGCTGCCGCAGGTGAACGAACACCGAGACCTTCGTCCGGAGCGCATCCGGATCGAACGGCTTCAGCAGGTAGTCGACCACGCCGGCCGAGTAGCAGCGAAGCGCATCGGTCTGTTCGGCGTAGTCGAGAAGGAAGATGATCGGGACGTGCTCGGTGAGCTGACGCGACCTCATCATCGAGAGCGTCTCGTATCCGTCGCGCGCCGCGACACGAAGGTCGATCACGATCGCGGCGAACGGCCCGTGAAGGACCGCGTGCAACATGTCCCGAGCGGACCGCGCGCGAACCAGTCGCTGGCCGAGCGGCTCGAGAGTCGCTTCGAGCGCGTACAGGTTCTCCAGTCGGTCATCGACCAGTAGAACGCTCACGCTCGGTAGCTGCGCAGAGTCCATCGCGCGAGCAGTGAATTCAAATCCCGCGCCACCGCCTCGGCCGTTCCGTGGTCGTGTGGGATGAGGTGACCCCGTGCGCCCACGCGCGGTGCGCTGATCGGACGAGGCGTTTCGGTTAACGGTGGGGTAAGCCACCGACGACGAATCTATAAGCGTGGCGGCGACGCACGCGCCTGGCGCGTTCACCGATCGACATCGCATCGGAGAGCATCTCTTCTTCGCGTACGCCTTCGACAACCGCGCAGCTCACGTCTTCCGATCGCGCGGCCCCCAACGCCATTCTCGATTGTTAGTCGTCCGGATTCCATCGGACGTCGTCGTCGCGCACACACGCGTCGAACAATCTTCGTGCGCGCGAATTTATCTGGTGACAGAACGCACGCAGCTTCTCTAGAGTTGATCTCGACAGCAGATACGACGTTCGGTTCGAGCCAAAGGAGGAGTGTGAAATACACGACTCGTGTGAGGGCTGGTCCTTAGGACTGTTCCGACTCGGTGCTTCTAACTCTGCGGGAAAGCGCCCGCGCCACGACAAACGCAACCCCTGCGCGAGCAGGGCACGCAAAGCCACGGGACTCTTCGAGTCAGCCGGGTTACCGAAGGAGAATGCGTTGCACGCACGAGACGATCCGTAGCTGAGTGTTATCCGGCGCCGCCTCCGCAGAGTGCGTGTTTCGCCCGCTAGCTTGATGCCCCGGCTTGCCGGACTAGCACGCTGCGGTCAGCACCCACCCCGAAGGCACGCCACGAACAAAAGATCTGCTGGGCCCCCTCACCGCGTTGCGCGATGCAGGGGGCTTGGCGCTTTCGGCTACAGTGCCGCCATGACGACGACGCGACTCCTGGGGCTCCTGTTGCTGATTGCCGCCTGCGGTACGGACGAGGGTCCCGGTGGAGGGCCGCCGACGCTCGGCACGACACCGAAGCAGTGGGACTACGTTCCCGTGCCCGGCTCGAAGTGCATGAACGGCACCGACACCGGTATCGGCGTCAACCTCGGCACGAGCGGCGACCTCGTCATCTACATGGAGGGCGGCGGCGCGTGCTTCAACAGCTCGACGTGCAACAGCGTCGCGCACCCGAGCGGCTGGAACGCGAGCAACTTCGCGTCGGAGATCGGGCTCTACAACGTCGGCCTGTTCGATCGGATCGACGACAAGAACCCGCTGAAGGACGCGACGTTCATCTTCATCCCGTACTGCACGGGCGACGTGCACTCCGGCTCCAACCCCAACGGCATGGGCGGCCGCGCGTTCGTCGGCTACGCGAACGTCGGGCACGATCTCGATCTGATCATCGCGCAGTCCGCGGATGTGAAGCGCGTGGTCCTGACCGGCTCGTCGGCCGGCGGCTTCGGAGCCCTCATCAACTACGACCGCACCGCGACCGCGTTCGGCGACACGCCGGTCTTCCTGCTCGACGACTCCGGCCCGCCGCTCGGTGACCAGTACCTGGCGCCGTGCCTGCAGCAGAAGTTTCGCGAGGCGTGGAACCTCGACGCGGCGATTCCCGCCGGCTGCACCGCATGCAAGCAGGCGAACGGCGGCGGCCTCGCGAACGCGCTCGGATTTCTCGCCGACAAGTATCCCGACCGCCGGTTCGGCCTCATCACCGCCAACCGCGATGGCGTGATCCGCAGCTTCTACGGCTACGGCTATCCCGACTGCGTCGCCGGCGCGTCGGGCACGCCGATGCCCGAGTCCGCGTTCTCGGCGGGGATCACGCAGCTTCGCGACGAGACGCTCGCGAGCCACGACAACTTCCGCGTGTACACGAAGGACAGCGGCGAGCACGTCTGGCTGCTGTTCCCGCCGGATACAGTGTCGCCGCGCAAGGACGGAAGCGGCAAGCACCTCGCGACGTGGATCAACGAGATGCTCGACGGCGATTCGGGATGGGCGAGCGTCTCGCCGTGACTCGCTACGCTTACGTCGACGGGAACAACAACACGTACGTGATCAGACGACGACTCGAGTACATCCCGATCACGAAGGCGCAGAGCTCGTCGGGCGAGTACTCGGGTGGGGAGCCGAAGGCGGTCGAGATCAGCGAAGCGCAGCTCGCGGAGCTGGTGGCACTGATCGATCGCATCGCTGCGGACACGGCGAACGTGCTCGCCGAGCGTCCGATGGGCTGCGGCACGGTGGTTCGCGACGGCGTGCGCACGTTCTTCCGGTCGAGCTCTCCATGGAAGAGGGAGCTGGAGCGAGCGCTCGCGGGAATGCTCGGCGGGGCTACGCCGCAGCGAGAATGATCGCGACGCTCCCACTCCATCCCGCCGCCGCGTCGCCCGCGAGGATCAGGATCCGCTCCGCGTCGCCGGAGCCGCACGACTTGCAGCTATCGACCGGCGCCAGGTACGGATCATCCGAGAAGTAGATCTGCGTTGTCAGCGTCTTGTGTCCGGCACGCGCGAACGTGAAGTGCAGGTGCGCCGGCCGATATCCGCCGCCCTGCAGGTACGCGCCGGGCCGCACGGTCTCGATCCGGAACATCCCGTCGGCTGGGGTCGTCGCGCGGCCGCGCAGCCGATCGACGCCGTGGTACTTGCCGTCGCGGTCGGCCTGCCAGACCTCGATGCTCACGCCGTCGAGCGGGGTCGAGCAGTCGGGACCGAGGATCTGGCCGGATACCGTGAGCCGCTCGCCGGGTTCACCGGGGGCGGCGATGGCCATCCGCATCGGCGCGCCGGGCCGGAAAAACGGGCCGAGGGCGTCGGGGCGGGTGGGAAAGCAGGCACCTGGCGCGGGAGCATCGGCGCGGATCGCGGAGTTACCGCTGCAACCGGGGAGGAGAGTGCCGGCCGTCAGGAGGAGGAGGTCACGGCGCGACAGGAGCGTTCCCACCGCCGGAAGGTAGCGGATTCCTGGTCCACGATTCCTTGAAGATTCTGGTGACCGAGTGATAGGGGCGCCCCACTACTCGGTCATGGGGGAACCCAAAAGCCCAGTCCGAGCCGAAGGGTCGGGGAGTCAGCGGGCCGTTCGCGACACCGATGCCGGGCGGGTGCTCGAGGCGGAAGCGGCGGTTGCGCGGCAGGAGTGGAGCCGCGCGCGAGAGCTGTGGCAGGCACTCGCATGCTCCGCGCCTCCGGATAAGCACTACCGCGCGCAGCTGATGTACTCGCGCGCCGGCGAGCTGCTCGCTGCCGGCGATACGCAACGAGCGCGCGAGGAGCTGGAGCGCGTCCTCCGGCTCGACCCGCAGCATGCAGGCGCGGCGAAGATGATGGGCGCGACGCGCCGCGGTCGGCTGAGCCGGCTGCTCGGTCGCTGATAGACTCGTAGCTCGTGGCCTACAACCCGTATCCCGAGCGGATGCGCCAGGTGCGCGTGTTCTTCACGGGGCATCCCGCGGAGCACGCGATCTCGGAAGGGCTCGCGCGACTCGATGGCGAGCGCACTGTCGCTGCTGCCGCCGCGCTCCTCGATCGATACTTTGCCCATCACGCGCAGGGCGACGTCCGCGGCCTGCGGCAGATCGCGTACGCGTTCTCCGACAAGCGACTCGCGAAGGCACTCGTCGACTCGACACTCAGAGACGAGCCGCTCATGCACGCGATCGCGAAGCGCTCGTATCCGCACCCGATTGGCTTCGACAAGCTGGTGCTGCACTCCGCCGGCTACAAGCTGCGGCTCCACGTGTACTGGCGATCACCGCAGGAGCTGGCCACCGAGCTGACGCACCTGCATCGCTTCGAGATGGCCTCCGCGCCGATCACCGGCGAGCTCACGAATCACCTCTACGAAGTGCGCTACGGCGATGACGGCGCGCACCACGCCTATACCGGATACGAACGCGACGCTGCTGGCGTGCTCCACAAGCGGTGCATCGGCAGAGCGGAGCTCGTTCCGATCGGCACGCCCCAGACGTTCGTCCCGGGACAGAGCTACGCGCAGGGCCTCGAGCACGCGCACTTCGTCGAGACCAACGCGGAGACGGGCCACACCAACGGCGACATCTGCTCGACCATCTACATCCACGGCCCGGGACTGCGCGATGCAGCGGGCCGCACGATTCCCATTCTGTTCGAGACGCAGCGCGTTCCCGACTCGACGGTTTCGGAGATCGGCCAGATGTCGATGGACCAGCTCGAGACCGCGCTGCGTCGGTACAGCGCGCTGCTCGACGAGAGCCTCCGGTTCTACGACTGGATGTTCGACGACAAGTACGGCCGCAACCTCTCCGTGGGATTGGTCGCCGGCTACTTTCTCTGCGAGGCCTTCGAGTCCACGCGCACGATCGAGATGTGGGAGAACCACCGCGCCGCGTGCGTCGATGTGCTGCGTACCCGAGAGCACACGCTCGCGAAGCTGATCAACAAGAAGATCCGGATCGAGGAGCTCTCGGGCACCGACCGCACCACCAGATACTTCCAGCAGCTGGTCAACAAGAGCTGGGAGCATGCGGCGGGCGGACAGGACTGGCTCGCGCACTACGGCGATCTCGTCCGCGAATTCGAACGCTACCTGGGAGCGCTCCTCGGCGACTACTGCCGGAACCCGGACCTCCGCGTGCTCAAGCCGATCTGGGAGCTCGACACGTACCGGCTGGCCGGCGGCGCGCACTATGGCCACATCGCCGCGATGCTCGAGGCCGCGCGCGTCGTCGCGCCGCAGATCCTCGCGATGTTCCGCAGCCCCGAGCTGAGGTCCACCGATCGTGGCGGCGAGGGCCCGATGACCGAGATGGACGTGCTGGTGCACAAGGAGCTCCGGCGCATCCTCGGTGGCCACTATCCGGACTACGGATTTGCCGGCGAGGAGAAGGAGCCCGAGACCACCGCTGAGCGGCGATGGCTCGTCGACGCGATCGACGGCACGCGCAACTTCATCCACGGCAACCGCAACTTCGCGGTCTCGATCAGCTGCCAGCGCAAAGACGGCGAGCGATGGATCACCACCGACGCCGTGGTCGCGCTGCCCGCGCAGGGCGAGGTCTACTGGGCCGAACGAGGGCAGGGCGCGTATCACATCAGCTGGGACAAGCGCGAGACGCGGCTGCGCGCGCCAGGAGGCCAGCTCGGCGGCGGGCTGGTCGATCTCTCGATCCGTGGGTACGGCGATCGCGTGAGTCGCATCGAGAACGGGCTCACAGCTGCCGGCGCCACACTACGCGCCACCGGATGCGCGTCGCTGATGCTCGCGATGATCTCGGGCACCGGGAACACGGGCGCGATCATCACCGCGAACGACTACGACGTCGCCGCTGGGTTACTCATCGCCGAGGAAGCTGGCGCGCGAACGAGCACCCGGACCTTCGTGCGCGACGGCAGGACGTTCACCGCCTACATCGCGGGCGCGAGCAGCGCCATCCACGACGCGCTCGCGGCGATCGTCGACGCTTAGCCGCCGGTCGGGAAGCCGCGCTTTTCGAGCAGCGCCTTCACGTCGGGATCACGGCCGCGGAACTGACGGTACGCCTCGGTGCGATCCGTCGAGTTGCCGGGCGCGAGGATGTACTTGCGCATCTTGTCGGCGGTCGCCTTGTCGAACACGTCGCCGGCCTCCTTGAACGCCTCGCGCGTGTCCGCGTCCATCGTCTCGGACCACAGGTAGCTGTAGTAGCCGGCGGAGTACGCGTCGCTCGTGAACAGGTGATTGAACTGCGGCAGGCGGTGCCGCAGCGCGACCTGGGCCGGTGCCTTGATTTTCGCCCGCATGTCCTTCTCGAACGCCTTCGCATCGATCGTCGTCTCGAGCGTGGTGTGCAGCGCCATGTCGACGATCGCGGACAATAGATATTCGACGGTCGCGTACCCCTGGTTGAACCGCTTCGACGCCTCGACCTTGTCGAGCAGGGCCTGCGGCATGGACTTCTTCGTCTGGTAGTGCAGCGCGAACTTGTCGAGGATCGGGCGGGTCATCACCCACATCTCGTGCACCTGCGACGGGTACTCGACGAAGTCGCGCGGCGTGGAGGAGAGACCGGGGTAGTTCACCTCGGAGAGCAGGCCGTGCAGGCCGTGACCGAACTCGTGGAACAGGGTCTGCGCATCGTCGAGCGAGATCAGGATGGGCTCGCCGGGCGCGCCCTTCACGAAGTTGTTGTTGTTCGACGTGATCGACGTGACCTTCTTGCCAGTGAACGTCTCGTGCCCCTGGTAGCCCTGCGCCCACGCACCGGAGCGCTTGTTCGCGCGCGCGAAGTAGTCACCGTAGAACAGTCCGCGATACGCACCGGTCGCCGTGTCCTTGACCTCCCACACGCGCACGTCGGGATGGAACACGGACACCTTGCCGGTGATCTCGGTGAAGGAGAGACCGTAGAGCCTGTCGGCCATCTCGAACGAGGCCGCGATCATGTTGTTGAGCTCGAAGTACGGCTTCAGCTGATCCTGATCGAGCGCGTACTTCTTCTTGCGGACCTTCTCGGCGTAGAAGAGGTAGTCCCACGGCTCGATCGGCGCCTTGCCGGCGAGCTTCTGCATGTCCTTCACTTCCTCGCCGACCCGCGCGACGGCCGCCGGCCACACGCGGAGCATGAGCTCCTCGGCCTTCTTCGGATCGATCGCCATCGTGTTCGACATGCGCCAGTGCGCGTGCGTCGGGTAGCCGAGGAGCGTGGCGCGCGCCTGACGGAGCGAGACGATCTTCGCGATCGTCGCGTTGGTGTCGTTGTCACCGCCGTTGTCACCGCGGCTCTTGAACGCCTTCCAGACCTTCTCGCGCAGATCGCGACGGGCGGACGACGTCAGGAACGGATCCACGCTCGACCGCGTGTTCACCACGAGCCACTTGCCGGGGAGCTTGCGCTCGTCGGCTGCGGCCTTGTAGGAGGCGACGAGCGACGCGGGCAGACCGGCGAGATCCGCTTTCTTCTCGAGGACGACCCAGCTGTTCTCGTCGGCGAGAACCTTGTTGCCGAAGTCCGTGAAGAGGACCGCTAGCTCCTGGTTGATCCGGCCCATCTCCGCCTTCTGCGTCGGCGTGAGCTTCGCGCCGGCGCGCACGAACCGATCGTAGGTGAGCTGGACGAGCCGCTTCTGCTCGGCGGTCAGGCCGGAGGTCTCGCGCGCGGCGTAGACCGCCGAGAGACGCGCGAATAGCTTCGGATCGAAGATGATCGCGTCGCTTGCCGCGGCGAACTTGGGCGACCACTCGCGATCGACGGCCTGCACGTCGGCCGTGTTCAGGCTGCTGGTCAGCACCGAGAACAGCGTCTGCGCGCGATCGACGTGACGGCCGAGATCTTCGAGCGGCACCATCGTGTTCGCGAACGTCGGCGCGGCCGGGTTCGACGTGATCACCTCGACCTCGGCGGTCTGCAGCGAGAGGCCCTGCGTGAACGCAGAGGCGAACAGCGGAGTCTTCACCTTGTCCCACGGCGGAACGCCGCCGTACGGACCGGTCCACGGCGCGAGCAGCGGATCCTTCTCCGCGTGCGTCCGCAGGGTCGCGACCGTCTCGATCGCGCGTGCGTGCGCGGCGGATCCGGAGTCCCCGGTGGGCGGTGATTCCATCTGCCCGGCGTTGTCGGGGGGCGGCGACGTGGGTGCCGCGGGCGGTGGAGTGGACTTGCAGGAACCGAGAGCGATTAGAATTCCGAACGTGCAGAGACGCGACATGGCGCGCACTCTAGCAGCGCCCTGGTGTCGTGACGCAACGAGAGCGGTACACTCGACGCCATGTCGCGGGCGCGAGCGGGGTGGCTGGCCGAGGCGTGGAGCGGGGTGCCGCACATGCACGTTCTGCCTTCGGGCCAGTGGTGCGCTCGCAACTGGCGCAACGTTCCTGGCCCGCTCTACGCGACGCACGGAGCGTTCGTGCCTAGCAGGGGGCTGTCGCTGCCGGCACCGTTCGCGCGCGATCGCCGTGGACTCGTCTATCTCTGGCGGCAACCGCGTGACAGCGCGGAGCTGGTCGATGTGCTCTCGCAGTGCGGCTGGTGGGGACTTTCCAACGAGGAGATCGGCGTCGACGGCGACGAGCACTGGACGCTCGACGCGATCCGCACGTGGTGGTCACTGCGCGATGAAGTCGGTGCCGCGTATCGCGAGTCGGGGATCGGCGAGCTCGCGCAGTACATGGAGCGCGACCTACCGGCGTACCTGCGATCGTACGCATTCTTTCTCGCGGAAGGCCGGCGGCCGACGACGGCGGATGTGTTGCCGGAGATCGACGTTCCGCATGTGGTGCGGATCGCGCCGCCGACGGGCACGTTCGCGAGCGCCGTCGAATTGTTCGCGCGTCGTCGCGAGCTCGTCGAAGCGCGTGGGCTCGGTTATCACGAGCTGCCGTTCTGGGGGGAGCGCGAGCTGCAGTGGGCCGCGATGCCGCGGGATGTGCCAGGGCTGTTCGCGGTCTCGGCAACGGCCGAGGCCGCGCGCGACGTCGGCGAGGACGTGTGTGACGGCCCGGCGGGTCCGTTCGTGTTTCGGCAGCCGTCCTCTCCAAAGGACCTCGAACGCATGCTCGAGGCCGCGGTCGCCCGACCGCTCGCGCTCCGGCTCCGCCTGTACGTGCCCTCGGTCTCGGGCATTCGACAGTGGTGGAGGGACCATCAACAGGTCGTGCGCGCGGCGACCTCGGATGCCTACGTCGATGGCGAGCTCACCGAGTATCTCCGCGCCTTGATGTTCCTCGTCGAGAACGGGCATCTCCCCGGTCCGCACGACGCGCTGCCGGGGTTCGTCTTCAAGCGACCGCTTCCGGGGCTGACTTCGATGGTGCTGTGCGCCCCGTCGGAGTTGCCCGTCGCGGTGGACCAGAGCTCGTTCGGTGGACAGTTCGAGGAGAAGAACCGCCTCAACGTGCCGGGGATGTTCTACGGCGCGGACACAGACACATGCGGCACCGGGCCGGGTGAAGCGCCGGAGAACGTGGCGCTCGACACGGACGGCCAGGAGTTCGTGTTCTGCCAGCCGTTCACGAAGCGGGAGCTACTCGAAGTTCTGCGCGCAGCCGAGGTCGAATGCTTCAGCGGCTATGGTTGCGACGGTAATGCACACTGGACCGTCGAGCTCGTTCGCTCGTGGTGGGCAGATCGCAATTCGCATCGCGAAGCGTGGCGCGCCGCCGAGATCTCCGACGTCGACGAGCGTTTCGAGAGCGACGTCCCGCAGTGGCTCAGGACGTACATGTTCTATCTTCAAAACCGCCGGGCACCGCGAACCAGCGACGAGCTACCGGAGCTATGAGGCGGTGTCGGGCGTTGCCGCGGTGACGACACTGCTCGCGATGGAGGGCACCCAGTCGATGCTCTTCTCGGCGAAGAGCCGCTGCCTGCCCTGAGCTTCAGCTAGGGACGCCACTGCCCAACATCATCGTGGCATCTCGTGTCAGCATCGCCTGGTGAAGGGCCACTACGAGACAGCCGATGTGAATGGCAAGGCGATGCGCATGTTCGTCGACGGCGAACGCGATCGGCCGGGCGTTGTCGTGATGGTGCACGAACCCGGCCTCGATGGCTTCATCGAGGCGCAGGTCACGGCGCTGGCCGAAGCCGGCTACTTCGTGGCGGCGCCGGATGTATTTCACCGGCAGACGGACCCGACCCTCGACACGAAGACGCGTATCGACCGGCTGCGCGATCAAGAGATCACCGAGGACGGGCGCGCGGCCGTCGCGCATCTGCGCGAGCGCACGCAGGCGCCGATCGCGGTGATCGGCTTCTGCATGGGCGGGCGCAACGCGTACCACCTCGCCGGCGCGTGTCCCGAGCTGTGGTCCGGTGCCGTCGTGTTCTACGGCGGCGACATCATGACGGGTTGGGGCGCCGAGGCGACTCCGCTCGATCGCACCCTGGCGATCACGTGCCCGGTACTGGGCATCTTCGGAAACGACGACACGAATCCGTCGCAGGCAGATGTCGCGCGGATCGATGCGGAGCTCACGCGCCTCGGCAAGCCGCACACGTTTCACTCGTATGCGGGTGCCGGGCACTCGTTCTTGAACTTCACGAACCCGGAGCTCCATCGGCCGGAGCAAGCGGCCGACGCGTGGCAGAAGATGCTCGAGTTCCTGCGCCACCCGTTCAGTGCGTGAACACCTTCTTGATCGCGGCCTCGAGCTCGCTCTCGGTCGGACGACGGCCGAGTAGCTGCTCGAGCTGACGCATGAGATCGGTGCGGCTCTTGCCGGTCGCCGACTCCTGCGTCTTCCAGAAGGTCTCCCACCAGTCCTTCGGCTCGGTCTTGCCGAGGCCGTTGTCGTCCCACTCCGTCGAGCGGCCCTTGTCCGGATCGCAGACGAGGCTGCCGACGGCCTTCGCATCCTTGTAGACCGCGGTGATCTGGTCCGCGATCACCTGCATGTCCGCCGCGGTCACGACGCCATTCGCGGTCGCCTTGTAGAACTGCACGGTGACGCGGATCGGGAACCGCGGGTCGCGCTTGATCGCGAGGTTGTCGATCTCGGTGAAGGGACCCTCGACCTCGCCGTGACCGATGACAGCCTCGTCGAGGCAGGCTTCCTCGTCGAACGAGGCGGCCGCGCACTTCGCGGCGGCGGGTGGGGCCGACATCATCATCGGTAGCGAGCGACGCTGCACCTGCGGCTGCTGCAGCGGGACCTGGATCAGCATCACGCACGAGAGGCCTGCCGCCTTTGCGGCTTCCATCGTGTCGACCTTGTCGGTGGCGTCACCGCCCGCCGCGACGAACTCGGTCATGCGAGTGCCGGTGAACGATGCGCGCTCGCCGGTCGCGTTGTGGAACAGGCGCTGGCCCCACGCGTGACCGGCGCCGAAGCCGTCGCGCTGGTTGTCGATGATCGTGGCGCTCGTGCCTTCGCGCGTGGCGACGATCGCGAGGACGGCAGGTGCCTTCGCGTACGACTGATAGTTGAACAGCACGGGATTGAACTCGGCCTTACCGGTTGGTGGCACGGGGAGGAAGCACGCCTGCGCGGAGACGAGCACGTCCTTCTCGCGCGGTGCGAGCAGCGACGTTTCACTGCCGGCCCACGAGCCGGGCTTCGTGAGGAACTTGCGGAGGTCGCGCAGGTACTCGCGCAGCGTGACGCTCGCGAGCGGTGCGCCGGTCTGGTTGCCGACGCGCAGCACGACGTCATCGATCGAGACGTCCGCGGTCTTGTCGGAGAAGTTGGGGTAGCGGATCACCGGCATGCAGGTGATCCGGTCGCCGGCGGAGACCTGGATCGTCATGTCGCTGATGTTCGGACCGACGCACGAGCCCTTGAAGCGGCCGGTGTCCTCCCAGGTGAGATCGAGGATGTCGAGGCCGTGCTTCTTCGCGAGCGCGCGGGCGTCCTTCGCGCGGACCATGTCGGCGGTCCTTGCGACCACCTGCGTGTGGCGCGGATCCGGGGTGGTGACCTTGGTGGCAGTCGGGCGGGTGAACAGGCGCTGGAAGAACGTGGGCATCGCGGGTCTCCTTTGCGAGACCAACGCAACGGCCAGCGGTTCAGTGACAGTAGAATTGCGGGGTGCGCGAGAGCTACTGGCAGCGCGACGCAAGCTGGCGAGATCAGTGGCATGACGCCCCGCTCCCGGCCTCCGCGTGCAGAAAAGGGGTCGGACCCCTTTTTTGCACAACGGCGTCCGGTTGCCGGCCGCGGCGGCTATGGGCCGACGTCGACGACGCCGCGGCAGCTCACGGAGACGAGGCCGGTTGCTGCATCGCGCGGCGCGGAGATCTCTGCGCCGTCGCAGCGGACGCGCGCCGTTGTTGCGAAGCGCTCGGGAACGTAGATGAGGTGCGGCGCACTCGTGGGCTTCGACACCTCGATGTGGATCGAGTCGCCGAGCGCGGAGGATTCGACGACGGTCGGCGTGCCCGCGATCCGCGCAGCGTGCACGCGCGAGATCCACGCGACGACCTGCGGACGCTCGGTCCAGGTGTCGGTGGACGCGTCGTGCGCATACACGCCCCACGATCCCTGGCTGCTCTCCTTCCACACCCAGAACGCATTCGAGGCCCAGTAACGATCGTGTAGCTGACCCTGCGTCTGCATCCAGCGATCGGCGGCGGGGTCGGTCGGGTTCGGACCGCAGCCGAACTCGCCGATGAAGAGGGGCGTGTTCCACGCCGTTGCTTCCTCGCGCGTGCCGAGCACGCTGGCCTCGAGCTGCGCGGCAGTCGCGTTCTGGAACGCGGTCTGGTTCGACTGGAACACGAACGTGTAGATGTGCGGCGAGTAGACCGCGCCGGGCGTCGGGAACGGGAAGGTGGGCTTGCTCGCGAAGTCGGTCAGGTTCCGCACCGCGGATGGCTCGAAGAACACGAGCTTGTCGGGTGCCGCTGCACGAGATGCGCGTGCCGCCTCGACGTGGAACGCGGCAAGCTCCGCATCGAGCGCGAGCGGCTCGTTGAAGATCTCGAAGCCGATCACCGCCGGATGATCCGCGTAGCGCGCCGCGACGTGCGCGAGCATCGCGTTGAAGCGCGCCTGCAGACCGGATGGATCTCCGAGCTCGAAGAACGTGCGGAACGCGGCCTGCACCTGCGCGGAGAGGCGACGATCGCCGAGATCTTCGAGCGGACCACCGAGGAGCATCGTCGGCGGCGGCTTGATCGCCCACAGCGGCGCGCCGTCCTCGCCGATCTCCTTCGAGTAGGCATCCTGGTGCAGATCGATCAGCACCAGCACACCGGCATCCGCCGCGCAGTTCACCGCAGCGTCGACCTTTGCCAGGTATGCCTCGTCGAACTGACCGTCGGTTGGCTCCACGCCGCTCCAGTTGATCGGCAGGCGCAACAGATCGAGTCCGAGCTGGCGCATGCGCGTGCAATCCGTGGACGTCAGCTTCGGCAGGGGCTCGAGCGGCAGGCGGCCGTCGTTGAACGTCACGTCGAACACCCCATCGACGCGCGCGTTCACGCCGCGCAGCAGGGCGACGCGGCCGTCCTCGTCGCGCAGGTGAACGCCATCGGAGGACAGCGGGTGCGCGTTCGGCGCGGATGGCGAATCACTGCAGGAGCTGGCAAGAACTGCCACGAGCAGAGCGCGCGTTGTCTGCACCATCGGACACAGTCGTATCGCGGGACAGCCGAGCGGGTCACGACATTCGTGACGTGAGGGTCCTCAGAACAATGGGGTTCACCAATGTGATTTCCGTTCCTTGTCGTGGACCACGTCCTGCATCATGTGCGCGGATGATTTCTCGTCGAATGATGGCAGCGGTGTTGGTCGCGGGATGTGGCGGCTCGGGATCCTCGCCGGGCGTGGACGCAGCGATCGATGCGCCGAAGCTGGTCGATGCGCCGGCGGATGTTCCGGTCGATACGACCGATGGGCCGGTCTCCTCGGTCGAGATCCTCACCGACGGTGACTTCGAGCAGCTTGACGGCGCAGGCTTTCTGACCCACTGGACGCGGCACGAGGGCGATCCGAACGGACAGATCGCGCTCGTCACATCGCCTGTGCACAGCGGCACGCACGCCGTGCAGTGGCAGATGAGCACTGCGACCGGGTACGAGATGTTCATCATCCAGCGCGACGTCGCGACCGCGAAGCTCGAGCCGGGCGCCACGTACCAGATCACCGGCTGGTACCACATGAACACGACGGCACCCACGACGGCGGACGTCGCATGGAACTACATCGTGCGCGGAACCCCGGGCGACGAGCCAGACATCGAGACCGTGTCGCTCCCCGCGATGGGCCCGACGACTGCGAACACGTGGTTGCCGTTCCACTACGAGTTCACGATTCCGATCGGCGCCGCGCCGCAGGCGTACTGGGTTTATTTGCACAGCATCAAGTGGGGCTCGGCGGTCCCGGTCACCCTGACAGTCGACGGCGCGAGCATCCGCAAGAAGCTGTGAACGTCAGCGCGACGACGACGAGCTGATCGACGCGGTGGCTGTCGAGTGCTCCGTCTCGCCGCGCGCCGACCGGATCACGAGCGCGACGATCATGCCGAGCACCACTCCCACCACCATGCTGCGCGTCCGATAGGGCTTCATGACGGCAAGCGTTCCACGCGGGTACGCCGCGTGAGGACGAGTTACCGCGAAGCTCACGCCGGGTTCGGGCGCACCTCACGCACCCACACCGGTTCGTCACCAGCCGAGCGTGGCCATCGCGCCGAACTGGATCACGTTGCCGCTGTACGAGTAGTGCTTCTCGGGCACCTCGTCGCCGGGCGTCGCCGTGTGGTCCACGCGCTGTTCCATCATGTGATCGAGGCGCACGAACACGTCGGCCTTGAACGTCACGTCGGGCAGCTTGTAGCGCCACCAGCGGCGGGGCGTCGCGGACTTCTCCGTCGAGCCCGCGCTCCACGAGAAGCCGGTGCTCGCGGTCGCGACCGGACCGTCGAGGAGGTTCACGTTCGAGTCCTCGGCGCTGTTCACCGCCGCCGTGCGGTAGCCGAGACCACCGCGGAACGAGACGGGACCGGAGCGCAGCTCGCCACCGACACGGTAGGCAAAGTTGTTCTTCCAGCCGGAGCGGATCGGCCGCGGAAAGATCAGCGCACCGGACGCGCCCTCCGGATCGAGCGAGTACATGTTGAGGAACGGGTAGCTCGAGCCTCTCGAGCGCAGCTCGCCCCAGCGGTAGTAGGTGACGTCGGCGGCGATCGTGAAGTTCCGCGCGGGCTCACCACTCGCACCGAGGGAGAACTGCCGCGGCGAGAACCAGCTGAGCGAGTCGACGTGCACGGGCACCGGAATCTCGACGATCAGCTTCGCGGTGATGAGCGCGTCGACATCGAGGTCGTGATAGAGCGCACCGCGATACGCCGCGCCGATGCGGAACCTCGGCGACGGCGACCACAGCACGCCGAACCGCGGGCCAATGATGGCGCCCATGCTGACGCCGAGGCCGAAGCCGACGGGCCGGTAGCCGGAGGCCTCGGACGGATCGGGCTCGAGGATCGGGAAGTCCGCGTTCAGCGGCAGCTCGGTCTGAAATAGAACTGCGAAGCCGGCGCCGATCGACAGCGTGCGGGTCGCGCGCCACGAGAGGCCGAGCGCCAGTGAGACCTGCTCGTTGTTCTCGCCGTAGAGCGCGAAGTTCGGCTGCTGGTTCGCCGTTTGCTGATCGAGCGAGATCGCGCCGGGAACGCCGAGGTTCAGCAGGAAGCCGAGCGAGAGCTCGAACGGCAGCTGCATGCACGCACCGAGCGTGAACCTGGTCTGGTTGCGCACACGCTTCGGTGCGAGCGGCTCCTGGCCGGGCGCGGGCGCGTCGTCGGTGAACGACAGCGAGTGCTGGATCCGGCTGACATCGAGCGCGACGAGGCTCGTCGGACAGTGCGCGAGGTTGGCCGGGTTGTAATGAGCGCCGGAGTAGTCACCGGGCAGGGCGGTACCGGCGCCGCCCATCGC
The DNA here is from genome assembly GCA_013813765.1 of Deltaproteobacteria bacterium. Taxonomy (GTDB): domain Bacteria; phylum Myxococcota_A; class Polyangia; order Haliangiales; family Haliangiaceae; genus JABFXX01. The sequence goes on from JACCRC010000320.1 coordinate 55,073, forward strand.
GATCGTGCGCGGCGAGACGCCGTACACGTCGTCGGGTGTGTTCGCGTGCGCGAGCGCAGGCGCGAGCGCGAGGAGCAAGAGAGCGCGGGGCAGCACGATGACTAGCGGGGACCGAGTGTACCGACGAGCTTCCAGATCGACGTGATTCCGTGCACGTCATCGAGCAGGAATTCGCTGAGCGACGTCACGGTGTACTCGAGCACGGGCACCGTGATCAG
>JACCRC010000352.1 GCA_013813765.1 Deltaproteobacteria bacterium
TGTCGGCGTCGAGCGGCCGGAACAGATCGAGCGCCTCGTAGAAATCCACGTAGCCGAGATCCGCGAGGCGCGCCGAGCGCCAGCGATAGCTCTGCTCCTCGAGCTCGGCGGGCGGCTCCGAGCGCGCGCACATGATCGTGTGTCGCGCGAGGTCGGCATCCGCGCGATAGAGATCCTCGACGAGCTGCTGGATCAGGCGCTGGGTATCGTCGTCGCCCTTCAGCTCGAGCATGAAGAATCGATCCGGCGTGGCCATGATCGGGTTGTCGTTATCCTCCTCGGGCTCCTCGCCGAGCGAGACGTCCCAGATCCGCACCTGACGCTGGAGGATCAGCGCGCGCAGCTCGGTATCGAGCGCGCCCCACACTTCACCGACCTTCTCGAAGCCGGTCTCGATCAACGAGGCGATCCACGGCTTCAGGCCAGCGACCTCGATCTGATCCTTCTGCCAGGCTTCGAGATCGAAGCAGCCCTGGATCTGCGCGGGCGTGACGAGCTCGAGCAGTGGCTGCGCATCCTCGAACCCGACCTCGTGCACGAGCTCGAACACCTCGTTCGGCGACAGCGCAGCGATCGCCGCCGGCGCGTCGTCGGATGAGAGCAGCGCGTCGATCCGCCGGTACCCGCGTGGGCCTGCGAGCTGCGCACGGATCCGCGCCATCGGGCCGCTCGGGGGAATGTCTCGGTCACTCATCGGATAAGGTCAGGCTGCATGACTAGCACGTCCCTCCTGGATCCCGTCACCACGGCGGTCAACGCCGCGATCGAGAGGGTCGGGCAGGGTCCCTACGGGGTCGCGTGCTCGGGGGGCGCCGACTCGATCGCGCTGGCGCACGCGACGATCGCGACCGCCGGTGCCGGCAACGTCGTCGTCATCTCGATCGATCACCGGCTCCAGCCGGGCAGCGGCACGGTCGCCGACGGTGTCGCGCGCTGGGCGACCGACCAGGGAGCGACCGCCGTCGTGCGCGCGGTCGATGTCGAGCAGCGCGCCTCGGTCGAGGCCGCCGCCCGCGACGCGCGCTACGCCGCGCTCGAGCTGATCGCCGACGAGCTCGGCCTGTCGGTCGTGTTCCTCGGCCACACCGCACGCGATCAGGCGGAGACCGTGCTGATGCGGGTGATCCGCGGCACCGGCCCCGCGGGCATCGCAGGCATCCCGGCGCGGCGCGGACGGTACGTTCGCCCGCTGCTCGCGCTCCCCCGCACCGCGATCGACGACTACATCACCGAGCACGCGCTACCGATCGCGGCGGACCCGATGAACGACGACCTCACGATCTCGCGCATCCGCATGCGCGCTCAGCTCTTACCGCTGCTCCGCACCGAGAACCCGCAGCTCGATGCCGCGCTGGTCCGGCTCGCCGCGAGTGCGACCGAGTGGCTCGAGGTGATCGATCCGCTGGCCGCGCCGTTCTCCTCGTTCCCGATCGACTGCGCGGCGCTCGCGAAGCAGCCGGCCGCGGTCCGCAAGCGCGCACTCGCTCGCGCCCTGGAGGAGGCCGACTTCGATCACCACGCGGTCCACCTCGACGAGCTCGATCGCCTCGTCTGCCGCTCCGCCCACGGCCAGGTCTCGATCGACCTCCCGGGAGGACGCCTCGTTCGCACGTACGACACGCTCGCGGAACAGGGACCTGACGACAGGTCCGCGCTGCGCGTGCCGGAGGGTCCATACGAGCTGCGCGCCTGGCGGCCAGGCGACCGGATGAAGCCTGCACGGTTGCACGGCAAGTCGCGGAAGCTGTCGGACCTCTACATCGACGCGAAGGTTCCGCGCTCGGACCGCGCCGGGGCGCGCGTTGTTGTACGTACAACCGACGGCGAGATCGTCTGGGCCGAGCATCTCGGAGCAGCGCACGGACAAGGTGCTGATGTCGTGCCGAAACCCGCCTGAACAGTGGGGAGCTTTTCGACGGATTTCGACTTTGCAACTACACCTTTAGGCCCCATGCTAGTGGGCAAGTCCCTCTGACCCGCGGGTTTTTCGTTGCGCCAATCTCATAAGACCATCCTGATCTGGGCGATCCTGATCCTCATGTTCGTGAGCATCTATTCGATGTTCACGGACTCCTCGTCCAAGGAGAAGGAGCTCGACGTCACGGCGTTCCGGGGACAGCTCACCAACAAGGAAGAAGCCAGCAAGATCGAGAGCATCAAGGTCGAGCCGCGCGGGCACGACGACGCTCGTTACATCGTCACGATGAAGAACGACCAGGTAAAGCGGGTCGTTTACGCAGAGTTCCCGGGCACGATCACGAAGGACATCTACGAGGCCGGCATCTCGTACACGGTGAAGTCCAAGGACGAGTCCAGCATCTGGCCGCAGGTGCTCGTGTGGTGGCTCCCGATGCTCCTCCTGGTCGGCATCTTCTTCCTGTTCATGCGCCAGCTGCAGAGTGGCGGCGGCAAGGCGATGAGCTTTGGTAAGTCCAAGGCCAAGCTGCTCAGCGATCACCAGAACCGCGTGACGTTCAAGGACGTCGCGGGTGTCGAAGAGGCGAAGGACGAGGTCGAGGAGATCATCGCCTTCCTCAAGGATCCGAAGAAGTTCACGCGCCTCGGCGGCCGTATCCCGAAGGGCGTCCTGATGATGGGCCCGCCGGGCACCGGCAAGACGCTGCTCGCACGCGCGATCGCGGGTGAGGCGGGCGTGCCGTTCTTCTCGATCTCCGGATCGGACTTCGTCGAGATGTTCGTCGGCGTCGGCGCGAGCCGCGTCCGCGACCTGTTCGAGCAGGGCAAGAAGAACGCCCCGTGCATCATCTTCATCGACGAGATCGACGCGGTCGGCCGCCACCGTGGCGCTGGCCTCGGCGGCGGTCACGACGAGCGCGAGCAGACGCTGAACCAGCTCCTCGTGGAGATGGACGGCTTCGAGTCCAACGACGGCGTCATCATCATCGCCGCCACGAACCGCCCCGACGTGCTCGACCCGGCGCTCCTGCGCCCGGGCCGCTTCGACCGCCGCATCGTCGTGCCTCGGCCCGACCTGCGCGGCCGCATGGGCATCCTCGCGGTTCACACGCGCAAGGTTCCGATCGCTGGCGTCGACCTCGAGGTCCTCGCCCGCGGCACGCCGGGCTTCTCCGGCGCCGACCTCGAGTTCCTCGTCAACGAGGCCGCCCTGATCGCGGCCCGCCGTGACAAGGACAAGGTCGAGATGGAGGACTTCGAGGAGGCCAAGGACAAGGTCCTCATGGGCGCCGAGCGCCGCTCGATGTTCATCTCCGACAAGGAGAAGCGCACGACCGCCGTCCACGAGGCCGGTCACGCGCTCGTCGCGCGGTTCGTCGCCGGTCCCAGCGGCGAGCAGGCCGACCCGGTGCACAAGGTCACGATCATCCCGCGCGGCCGGGCCCTGGGCGTCACCCAGCAGCTCCCGCCCGAGGATCGGCTCAACATGACCGCCGAGTTCGCGACCAATCAGATCGCGATCCTGATGGGCGGGCGGGTCGCCGAGGAGATCGTGTTCGCCCACAAGACTACCGGTGCCGGCAACGACATCGAGCGCGCCACCGAGCTCGCCCGGTCGATGGTCACCGAGTGGGGCATGAGCGAGGAATTTGGACCGCTGAACTTCTCGCCCGGGAAGCAGGAAGTCTTTCTCGGCCGTGACTTCTCCAGCGGCACGACCCTCTCGGAAGACACCGCGAAGCGGATCGACGCCGAGATCCGCCGGATCGTGACCCAGCAGTACGCGCGCGCCACGCAGATTCTCACCGAGCACCGCAAGGCGCTCGAGACGATCGCCGAGGCACTCATGGAGTACGAGACCATCGACGGCGCGGACATCGACGTCTTGCTGCGCGGCGAGAAGCTCGAGCGCCCGATCTCCGCGGCCGCAAAGAAGCGCCAGGACGCGGCGACGACCAGCGAGGCAGACGACCGCGCCAAGCGCCCGTCGATCCTGCCGCCGCTCGGCAAGAAGACACCGTCTCCTGAACCGGCCTGATCGGGGCCATCGTGACGAGCCGTCCTCCGTCCGCCGGTCTCGCCGGCCGGGTCGCCCTCGTCATGGGCGTCGTCAACGTCACTCCCGATTCGTTCTCGGATGGCGGTGAGTTTCAGGACGCTGGCGCTGCGATCGCCCACGGCACCGCGCTGATCGCACAGGGCGCCGACATCATCGACGTCGGCGGCGAGGCCACGAACCCGCGCGCCGAGCCGGTGCCGGTCGAGGTCGAGCTCGGGCGCATCCTCCCGGTGATCCGCGGCCTGGTCGCCGCCGGCGCACGGGTCTCGGTCGACACCACGAAGGCGGCGGTCGCGCGCGAGGCGGTCGCTGCCGGTGCGACGATCGTGAACGATGTTTCCGGAGGCCTCTTCGATCCGGGGATGTCGGCCGCCATGTCCGCGATCGTGCAAGCGAACGCCAGCGTCACCTACATCGCCGGGCATCTGCGGGGTCGCACGCTCGCCGAGGTGTTCGAGTCCGAGGGGACCATTGGCTGGCGTCGGGTAGCGGCCGAGCTCGCGGATCGGGTTGCATCGTTCTCCGACGCTGTCCGCGAGCGGATCTGGGTCGATCCGGGCATCGGCTTCGGCAAGGGTAGCGATCCCGACGGCAACCTGTCGCTGATCCGGCACGCCGGTGACATCAGCACGGAGCTCGGCCGCGCGATCGTGATCGGGGCGAGCCGGAAGCGGTTCCTCCGCAAGCTGCTACCCGAAGGTCAGCAGGGTGACCCGATCGCGCTCGACGTCGCGTCGGTCGCCGCCGGTCTCGGCGCTGTGCGCGCCGGCGCATTCGTGGTCCGCACCCACAACGTTGCGTTGCTCCGAGCGGCACTCGCGGTGTACACCAAATTGTAGGGCGTCGCGTTTCCAGGACGTGCGGCGCGCTGGCTCCCATGATCGCGTCGCTCGAGGAGTTCTTTTCGTCACTGACCGTCGCCTCCGTCGTGGCGACGCTGGTCGACGTATTCCTCGTCTACTACCTGATCTACCGACTCTTGCTCACGATCCGCGGCACGCGCGCCGCGCAGATGGTCGTCGGCATCGTGCTCGTGGGCGCGGCGTTCTACGTCGCGGAGCGTATCGAGCTGTCCACCGTGTCGTGGCTGCTCGATAACTTCATCTCGTACTTCATCATCCTGATCATCGTCGTGTTCCAGGCCGACATCCGCCGCGCGCTTGGCCGGATCGGCCAGAGCATGATGCCGTTCGGGCGAAAGCAGGAGACGAGTCAGATCGTCGACGAGGTCGTCGCCGCGGTCGCGCAGCTCGCGCGCGCGCGCATGGGCGCGATCGTCGTGTTCGAGCGTGATGCCGCCCTCGAGGAGTTCGTCGATGACGCGACGCGGGTCGACGGCGTGCTCAGCCGGCAGCTCCTGGTGGCCCTGTTCGTCCCGGTGCGCGACAACGAGCTGCACGATGGGGCGGTCGTGATCGGCAAGAACCACAGGATCGATCTGGCGCGCGCGCTGTTGCCGCTGTCGAAGGCGTCCGACCTCGGTCCCGAGTTCGGCACTCGTCACCGCGCCGCGCTCGGCATCACCGAGGACACCGATGCGGTCGTGGTCGTGGTCTCCGAGGAGCGCGGCGAGATCTCGCTGTGCTTCAAGGGCTCGATCGCGCGCGACCTCGAGCCCGTGATCTTGCGCCGCGCGCTGGTCGGCCTGTTCGCGGGCGGCCAGGCGACCGACGTGATGGCGGAGGAGGCGGAGGCCGCGGCAGAGGTCGGCCGGGCGCTCGCCAGCATCTCCGAGTCGCGCGTCGAGTCGTCGGGGCCCGTCACCGTGGAGGCCTCGCGATGAGGCAGCGCAGCCAGACCATCGGCACGCTGGGCCGCTCGCCGGCGCGTCAGGGCAGGGAGCCCTCGATCCAGCCCCCGTCGCGTGCGCCGGAGCCGCCACCTCCCGAGCGCGGAACGATCCGGCGCTGGTTGCACGGCGCGTTCGCCGAGAACCTCGGGTTGAAGTTCCTGTCGATGGTGCTCGCGATCACCGTGTTCCTGCTCGTCAACGACGACAAGGCGCGCGAGATCACGGTCCGCGTGCCGGTCGCGTACTCGCTGCCCGACGACCGTGTGCTGGTCTCCGAGCGCGTCGAGGAAGTGAAGGTCACGATCACCGGCCCGTGGCGCCGGCTGCGCAAGTTCGACGAGCGCGAGCTCGGCCGGATCAGCATCGACCTTCGCAACGCGTCGACCGGCGAGATCGCGATCACCCCTGACATGGTGCAGGCACCGGCGGGTATCACGATCGGTTCGGTCAGCCCGCGCTCGATGCGCGTTGCGTTCGACAAGCGCGCCGAGAAGCTCGTCGAGGTCCAGCCGGCGGTCGCCGGGCGGCCGCAGCACGGCTACCTCGTTCACGAGATCCTCCCGACCCCGGCGACCGTCAGGGTGCGGGGCGGCGAGCGGTTGATCGGCGCGCTGACCAGCGTGCGCACGCGCGAGATCAGCCTCGAGGGCCGCACCGAGGGCTTCGCGACCGCGGCGCAGCTCGTGCCGCCCGATGGTATCGAGGTCGTCGGAGCTGATTCGATCTCGGTGCGCATCGAGATCGACGAGGAGCTCGTGACTCGCAAGCTGCCGGGCGTGTCGGTCGCGGTGAAGGGCGACGGGGTGGATCCGGCGAAGTGGACGATCAAGCCGGCGCAGGTGGACGTCTCGCTCACCGGCACGCTGCTCGCCGTGGAGAAGACCAAGGACGCGATGACCCCCGTGGTCAAGGTCACCGCCACCGAGAAGACCGCCCGCGAGGGCGAGGTCACGATCGAGGGCCTGCCGCCCGGAGTCGGCGTTCGCATCTCGCCGGAACGCGTCAAGATCACGCCGCTGAAGTAGCAAGGCCCGGCTCTGCCGGGCCGCGCAGCATCGCGTCAGCGATGCGCAGGAAGTAGCTGCCTCGCGCCAACCTAACCGTCAGTCCGGGCGGCGCCGTGCTACCAACGGAGCCGATGAGCAACGCTCGTAAGCTGTTCGGTACCGACGGAATGCGCGGGGTCGCGAACCTCGAACCGATGACGAGCGCCACCGTGATGCGCCTCGGCATGGCGATCGCCGCGCGCCTTCGCCAGCCCGGCCGTCACACCCGCATCGTGATCGGCAAGGACACCCGCCTCTCGGGGTACATGTTCGAGTCCGCGCTCGCCTCGGGCATCGTCGCGATGGGTGCCGACGTCTGGCTGACCGGCCCGCTGCCCACGCCCGGCATCGCGTTCATCACGTCGTCGATGCGCTGTGACGCCGGCGTCGTGATCTCCGCGTCGCACAACCCGTTCGAGGACAACGGCATCAAGGTGTTCGCACGGGACGGCTACAAGCTCCCGGATCAGATCGAGGCGGAGATGGAGGCGCTCATGGCCTCTCCCGAGCTCGACCAGCAGCGCGCCGCCCCGGCCGACGTCGGCTACTCGCGCAAGATCGAGGACTCGCGCGGCCGCTACGTCGTCTACGCGAAGGCCACGTTCCCGAGCGAGCTCACGCTCGATGGACTCCGGATCGTCGTCGACGGCGCGAACGGCGCCGCGTATCGCGTCGGCCCGGCGGTGTTCGAGGAGCTCGGTGCGAAGGTCATCGCGATCCACACGAACCCGAACGGCAAGAACATCAACGCGCGCGCCGGTGCCCTGCACCCGCAGGTGATGGCCGAGACGGTCAAGAATCACGACGCGCACCTCGGCATCGCGTTCGACGGCGATGCCGACCGACTTGTCCTCTGCGACGAGCACGGCAGCGTCGTCGACGGCGACGCGGTGATGGCGCTGTGCGCGACGCGCATGATCAAGGAGAAGCGCCTGGCCAAGGACACGCTCGTCACGACGGTGATGTCGAACATCGGCCTCGAGCGGGCGATGCGCTCTGCAGGCGGCCAGGTCGTGCGCACACAGGTCGGCGATCGCTACGTCGTCGAGGAGATGCGCAAGCACGGCTACAACCTCGGCGGCGAGCAGTCCGGGCACCTCGTGTTCCTCGATCACGCCACCACCGGTGATGGCATCGTCGCCGCGCTGCGCGTGCTGGCGATCATGACGAGGGAGGGCAAGCCGCTCTCCGAGCTCGCGCAGGTGATGACCCGCACGCCGCAGGTGCTGATCAACACCGCCGTCGAGAGGAAGGTCCCGATCGATCAGCTGCCCGACGTGCAGGCGATGATCGCCAGCATCGAGAAGCAGCTCGGTGACGACGGGCGCGTGCTGGTTCGCTACTCCGGGACCGAGAGCAAGGCGCGCGTGATGATCGAGGGACTCGACGAGTCGAAGATCCAGGGTTGGGCCGAGGAGCTCTCGGTCGCGCTCGCCAAGAGCTGCCGCGCCCCCGCCTGACGTGTACCCGCAACCTCCCTGGCATACCCACGGCCGCGCCTGGGTTCAGCCATATCTCGTCGATGCCTCGTCGGTGAAGCTGCCGCCCGGCTTTCGTGCGCTCACCATCGCGGGCCGCGCCGTCGGCTTCCTCGCGTTGATCGAGTACGTGCCGCCATCGCCGATCGTCTACGCGGAGCTCGCGTGGATGCCGTGCATGGTCTCCGCGCGCGGCGCACGCGGCTACTACATCGCGAAGATGTACGTGGACTCGCGCGACTCGCTCGAGGGAGGCCGCGAGCTGTGGGCGATCCCGAAGCAGCTCGCGGAGTTCTCGATCGGAGAGGGAGCGGCGACCGTCGACACGGAGGACGGCGCGCACCTCGAGCTCGCGCTGCACCGCCGCGGGCCGGCGCTGTCACTCACGGCCGGCGCGAGCACGCTCCAGTCGCTCGGCCTCGAGGCCGTGCGGTTCCGCGGCTCGGGCAAGGCGCAGACGGCATCGGGCGGACTGACCGTCACCGCCGCGAGTGGCATGGACGGCTGGCTCGGCTGGCCGGGCGCGCGCCGGCTCCCCGCGCTCGGCGCTGCGCTCACCCGGTTCGAGATCACGATGCACCCGCCTCGCCGCGTTCGGAGCTAGGCTCCGGGGCGTGAAGCCCGTCGTCACCGCCGACGAGATGCGCGCGCTCGATCGCGCGACGATCGAGGACGTCGGCATTCCCGGGCTGACGCTGATGGAGACCGCGGGCCGCGCGGTCGCTGCGGCGGTCCTGCGCGCGCTGGAGCGGCCCGGTCACGTCGCGGTGATCTGCGGGCCCGGCAACAACGGCGGAGACGGGTTCGTGATCGCACGCGTGCTGCGAGATCACGGCGTCGATGCCGTCGCATATCTCGCCGCGCCGCGCGAGGTAGTGAAGGGCGATGCAGCCGCGCACCTCGCGATTCTCGAGCGCGCGGGCGGCGTCCTGCGGATGATCGCAACGCCGCCGCAGCTCGCCGAGCTCGCCGCTGCGATCGAGGGCGCCGAGGTCTGCGTCGACGCGCTGTTCGGTATCGGCCCGGTCCGATGGATCGAGGGACACCTCGCGAACGTGGTCGGCGCGATCAACCGCGCGCGGCACCGGATCGCGGTCGATATCCCGTCGGGGATCGATAGCGACACCGGGCGTGCGATGGGCACGGCCGTGCGGGCGGACCGCACGGTGACGATGGGTGCGCTCAAGGTCGCGCTCGCGAGCGCGCCCGGGTTCGCCGCGTGTGGCGAGATCGAGATCGCCGACATCGGCATTCCAGCTGGCGTGATGGCGACGGGGATCGTGCACGCGGCGCTCGTGGAGCAAGCCGACGTTCGCGGCTGGTTGCCGAGGCCCGCGCTGCTCGATCACAAGGGCACGCGCGGTCACGCGGTGATCATCGGCGGCTCGCCCGGCATGCGCGGCGCCGGGCGGCTCGCGTCGGCCGCCGCGCAGCGTGCGGGTGCGGGGCTCGTGACGCTCGCGGCCGAAGGCGGCGCCGATCTGCTCGCCGTCGACTCGGTGATGACGCGCGCGGTGAGTGGCGTGATCGCCGAGCTGCTCGCAGGGAAGGACGCGGTCGTGATCGGCTGTGGGCTGGGGCAGGGCGATGCTGCCAGCGGTTGGCTCGCGGAGGTGCTCGCCGCCGGCATACCCGCGGTCCTCGATGCCGATGCGCTGAATCTCCTCGCCGATGACCCGAGCAAGCTCGCGGGCGCCGCGGGACCGATCGTGATCACGCCGCATCCCGGCGAGGCAGCACGCTTGCTCGGACCGAAGTGCACGGCGGCCGAGGTCGAGGCCGATCGGCTGTCGGCGGCGCGGGCGCTCGCGGGCAAGACGCGCGCGGTCGTCGTGCTCAAGGGCGCGCGAACGATCGTGTGCGACGGCACGCTCGGCGACGATCACTGCGCCATCAATCCAACCGGCGGTTCCGCGCTCGCGAGCGGCGGAAGCGGTGACGTGCTCGCGGGCGTGATCGGCGGACTCCTCGCGCAGGTAGTCGCTGCTGCGGATGCCGCACGCGCGGGTGTCTACGTTCACGGCCTCGCGGGCGAGCGGCTCGGCGACGTGCACGGGCGCGGCGCAGCAAGCGCTGATCTTCCGCTCGCGATCGCGTCGGTGATTCGCCAGCTTGCGCGCTGATCGCGATTGGCCCTGGACAACGCGCACTCGCTGAACCCGAGGAGGCCAGGATGCCTACGCTCAAAGATCTGCTTCTGACGCCACTGCTTGCGACCCCACCCGCGAACGAGAACAACGTGCGACTCCGGCTGGAGCCGTCCGTCCGTAACCGTGATGCGAGTGACTCACGTCAGCCGAAACCACCCCCTCCGCGGGGCGGGCAGCGCGGAGCGATCCAGCACCGCGCGTTGCGACCACGGCGACGAACGTAGCGGCGACGACCGTTGCGAGATCACTCCCGAGGAGCAGCGCTGATGTCGGATGACTGTCTACCGCTCACGGCCGGGAGTGATCTCGCGTCCGGTTTGAGACGCGCTCTGTGTCTCCATGCCCTCGCGTCTAAAAACACACTGTCGATTCCATGGGTTGGCCGTGGCACGACGGGTGCTTTTGACCTGGGCATGTCGCGTTCGAAGAACAGCCGCTCCGAGTCCAGCGTTCCCTCTGCCTCCCGCATGGTGCGTCCCGCCGCCGCGCCCGTCGGTCGAACGCTTCGAGTGGTCGGCTCCAGCGAGAAGGCCCAGCCGCACCAGGCCTTCGAGCTCGCCTGCATGCCGCACCAGCAGGAGATGTTCGGCGTCGCGATGCGGATCTGCCGCGACCCGGACACCGCGAAGGACCTCGTCCAGGAGACCCTCCTCCGTGCGATGGTCGCGTGGGAATCGTTCCAGACTGGCTCCAACCTTCGCGCGTGGCTGTTCCGCATCCTCACCAACGCGTTCATCAACGGCTATCGCAAGCGCCGCCGCCACCAGCGGTTCGCGACCGAGCGCCCCGGCGACGCGTTGACCGCGCTCTACGGCCGCGACCAGGACCGCACGGATGACCTCGAAGAAGAGCTCGTCGAGGACGAGCTGTGTGACGAGGTCAAGACCGCTCTCGATCGCCTTGGCCCGGAGTATCGCGATGTCGTCGAGCGCGCGGACCTCCGCGGCGAGAAGTACAAGGACATCGCCGACGCGCTGCACGTTCCGATCGGCACCGTGATGTCGCGCCTGTTCCGCGCGCGCCGCGTGCTCGAGACCGAGCTCGCAGGCTTCGCGGCGAAGGACTACGGCATCAAGCGGGCTGCGTAGTCGGTGCGCGCTAGTACTCGGCTTCGCGGCTTCCGGCCCAGACGGTCGCCTCGCCGGCGGGCATGTGCTCGCTCGTCAGATCGCCGCGCGCGTCGGTGTAGCTGGCCCAGATGAGGTCGTCGGCGGTGTGCACGAAGTACGGCTCCTGGCGGACGGGCGCGTCGTCGGCGCTCGCGTCGACGACGTAGAACAGGCGCCACTCGTCGCGGGGAGGGAGCGCTGCGGGCGGAGTCTTCGCGGCGGCCTTCACCTGCGGATCCGGGTCGCCATCGGCGGCGAGCTTCAGCGCGGCCGCCGCCTTCGCGCCGCCGGCACGGGCGAGCGCGCGCGCGGCGGCGATACGAACGTGTACGCTGGGATCGTCGCGGAGCAGCTGCGCGAGCATCTTCACGGCGTCGTCGTCGCCGGAGAGGCTCGCGAGCGCGTGCGCGATGTTGATCCGCACGAGGCGCGACTTGTGGAAGGCGAGCGCCGTGAGTGCGGGTTTGCCGGCGGTGCCGAGCAGCTCGACGCGGCTCTCGCGCGGCGTGGCCCAGAGCAGGCGAGCGAGCGCGCCTGCGCCGTTGATCGCGCCCGCCCAGCCGCTGTGCTTGCCGGCGTAGAGGAAGCGCTGCGCGGCGGCGATCGACGCCTTGTCTTTCGGATTGGCGACCACGATCTCGCCGAGCGCCCACACGGCGTCGCCGACGAACCGATCGTCCTTGCTCGACAGTCCGGCGCCGAGCGTCTCGATCGATCCGGAGTCACGCAGCTCACCGAGAGCCCAGGCCGCGGCTCGTCGGCGATCCGCGGCCGCCTGCTCGACGAGCCCACGCAGGAACGCAGCGTCACCGGGATCCTTCGCAGCGGCGAGCCCGGCGATCGCTGCGAGGCTGACCTTCACGCTGCCGTCGAGGGCGAGCTGGCGCAGGAGCTTGCGTGCGTTCGGATCCGAGCGGCCGCGCAGCGTGGAGCCGAGCGCGCGCACGACCTCGTGGCGCGTGGGGCCGCGGTCGCTCTGCGCTTGCGAGACGAGCGCGGCGATCGCGGTGGGATCGCCGATGTAGCCGAGCGCCGTGGCGGCGGAGCGATGGAGCTCGGTGGGGCCCTCGCGCAGCACGTCGAGCAGGGTCTTCGTGGCCTCGGGCCGCCCGATCTCGCCGAGCGCATCGATCGCCGCGGCGCGAAGGCGCGAGGGATTGCCGGGACCGGCGAGTGCCTTCAGCTTCGGACCGGAGGCGCTGACGCGCAGGATGCCGAGGTACTCGGCAGCCAGCACGCGGACCTCGAGATCGTCATCGGTCAGGTGCTCCACGAGCACGTCGCCGGCGCGGGCATCGCTGCCGATCAACGGGCGCAGGGCTTCCATCGCGGCGAGTCGGATCGCCGCGTCCTTGCTCGCGAGCGCGCCGAGCACCGGGACCAGGGCGGCGGGGTCGCGCGTTGCGCCGAGTGCCTTCAACACGAGCGGCATCGCGACGCGGCCGCGCTCGAGCTCCGCCGCGAGCGTGGCGGTCGCGCGTGGGTCGCCGACCTCGGCGAGC
>JACCRC010000353.1 GCA_013813765.1 Deltaproteobacteria bacterium
ATCGGAGAGGGCCGCGGCGCTCGCCGACCAGGCCGACGCGCACGCGAAGGTGCTCTCGCGGCAGGAAGCGGAGCAGTCCGCCGCTCGCGAGCACGATGCCGCTGCACACGCCGCGTCGCTCGCGGAGCTCCGTGTCGAGCTCGAGCGCCAGAGTGCGGCGCACGGGGTAAAGCTCGACGTCGCGAAGCGCGAGCTCGATCAGATGATCGCGCAGCACGATCTGGCGAAGCAGCACCTCGCCGAGGAGCACGAGCGCGCGACCGAGGGCCTCGCGGCGCAGCACACCGAGGAGCTCGCGAAGGTCGCCGAGGACAAGCAGCGCGCGATCGAAGAGATCCAGAAGGCGTCCGCGGAGCATCGCGCCGCCACGGAGCGCGCGGCTGCACAGCACCGCGACGAGCTCGGCGCGCAGATGGCCGCCGCAGAGCGCGAGGCAAACGAGCTGCGCACCGCGCTGCAGAGCGCGAAGCGCGCGATCGACGAGCTGCAGGCAAAGCACACGGCGGACCGCGAGGCAGCCGATGTCGCGCACGCGCAGGTGCTCGCCGAGCACAAGGCACAGTCCGAGCGCGCGCTCGCCGTCGCGAACGGCGAGACCGTGAAGGCGAAGGCAGTCGCAGACGCCGAGCACGGGCGCGCGATGACTGCGAAGGAAGCCGAGCACAAGTCCGCGATCAACTCGCTGCAGTCGGAGCACCACAAGGCTCTCACCGAGCTCACGGCCGAGCGCGACGAGCTGCGCAAGGGGCTCTCGTCCTCGCGCGATGCGCACAAGCGCACCGAGGGCGAGCTCGCCAGCGCGGTGCAGACGATCGCCGACCGCAACGCCGAGCTCCGCTCGCACGCCCAGGCGATCGCCGAGCGCGACACGCGGATCGCCGAGCTCCGCAAGGAGATCGAGGGCGTCGAGACCGAGAACGCGAATTACCAGGAGCAGGTGCTCCGCGCGTACCAGAAGATCAAGAACGACGAGGCGATGGTTGCCCGCGCCAAGAAGGCGATGGCGATCGCGCTCACCGTGCTCGACGATCAGGGTCAGCCCAAGGAGAGCTGATGTTCCTGCCGCCGCAGGCCGACCTGATCGTCCTCGCGATCGCGGGCTGCGGGTTGTTCGGCACGCTCGTCTACCTCGTGCGCGGGGGCCGGCTGTTCTGGGTCGTCGTCGGCGGCGCGATCTTCACGGCCGTGTTCATCGGCCTGTTCGTGATGACGCTGACGATGACGTGCAAGGTCGTGCGCGTTCGCGGCGGCTCACACGTGTACGCGGAGCGCTCGTTCCTCCTCGGCTCGAAGACGCACGACCTCGGCGGTGGCAAGGAGGTCACACTCGGAACCGGTGATGCCGAGACGTTGATCATCAACGAGACCGACCGCACGCTCACGCTCCGCGGCGAGGTCTACTCGACCTGGCAGTACAACAGGACACCGCAGCCGCGCGACCAGGTGATCGCGCCGCACAGCGCGGTGCCGTTCGATGGTTTCGTCCATCACATCGGTCCGGGCGACCCGCTGCCCCGCGAGGTCAGCTCGAAGTCCTCGACGACGACGAGGTACTGGGTGACCTGGTAGCGGGACACCGCGAAGCGCAATCGGCGGGAACCGCCGCCACGCTCCGCCGCTTCCGTGCACCGGATTCTTGAACCGCAGAGCCGCAGAGACGCAGAGGGTCGGCCAGGCCGCTGGCTCGAGTCCGGGTAGCGCTCGCGGCTGTGATGAGCGCGCGTGTGCCCCGGAATAGCGCAGAGCCCGCAGAGCCCGCAGGAGCCCGCAGAGCAGAGGTCTTTGTCACCAGCTCACCTGGAAACCGTGTCCACGGAATCGGGGCCAGGCCAGACCTCTGCGCCTCTGCGCCTCTGCGCCTCTGCGGTTCAAACCTCGGGCACACGTCCCGCGAACGCGCACATGGGACCGTGCGAACCGCGTACCTTTGCACCGTGGCGGTTCCCCCGATCGACGAGGCGGCGGTTCCTCCGGCGCGCCCCGCTGCGGTTCCTCCCCTGCGCGGCTTTGCGGTTCCGCGTAGCGCATTGCTCGTCGCGGCGATCCTCGCCATCTCCACGGGTGCGCCGTTCGCTCGCTGGGCGGAGCCGGCACCACCGATCGCGATCGCCGCGCTGCGCGTCGGGCTCGCTGCGGTGCTGCTCCTGGCGGCGGGCTGGCGCGACCTCGGCAAGCTCCGCACCGTCGCGGCGCGTGACCGCCCCCTGATCGTGCTGTCGGGCCTGTTGCTCGCGATTCACTTCGGCTCGTGGATCGCGTCGCTGTCGTTCACGTCGACCGCTGCCTCCGTCGCGCTCGTGTGCACGAACCCGATGTTCGCCGCCGCGTTCGGCACGCTGCTCGGCGATCGCGTGCGCGGGCGCGAGCTCGTGGGAATCGCGATCGCGGCGGGGGGCTGCGCGGTGCTCGCCGGTGGTGACTGGCAGGCGGGCGGCGATGCGCTGATCGGCGACGGCCTCGCGCTGATCGGGGCGGCGAGCGCTGCGGGGTACCTCGTCGTCGGCCGCCGGCTGCGTGAGGCGCTGCCGCTCTTGCCGTATCTCGGCGCGGTCAACGCGATCGCGGCGATCGCGCTCGCGATCACCGCGGTCGCACTCGGCGCGGAGCTGACCGCCCTGCCCGCCCAGAGCTACGTCGCGTGTGCAGGCGCCGCGCTCGTCGCGTCGTTCGTTGGCCACAGCCTGCTGAACGCCGCGGTGCGCACGACGCCAACCCACCTCGTGGCGCTCGCGGTGCTCGGCGAACCGATCGGAAGCTCGCTGATCACGTGGGCGTGGTTCGGCGAGCAGCCGCCGATTCACGCGGCGATCGGCGGTGCGATCGTCCTCGCGGGGATCGCCGTCGGCTTCGTTCGCCGCGCGTGACTCAGGCCTGCACGACGCGCGCGACGCTCGTGTCCTTGCCCTGCTGCCACATCGCGCGCTCGATCGCGAGCAGGAGCGGGCCGAACGTGGCGCGGTCGAGCGCGGAGACGACGAAGCCGCCGCCGTGACGCGCGAGATACTCCGCGTCGCCGGGCTCGAGCCGGTCGGCCTTGTTCCACACCAGGATGCGCGGCTTGTCGGAGAGGCCGAGGGCATCGAGGATGCCGTCGACCGCGCGGATCTGCTGGTCGCGATCCGGATCCGCCGCATCGACGACGTGGATCAAGAGATCCGCATCCTCCATCTCCTCGAGCGTGGCGCGGAACGCTCGCGTCAGCTCCTCGGGAAGATCGCGGATGAAGCCGACGGTGTCGGTGATCACGACCTCACGCTCGTGCGGGAAGCGCAGGCGGCGGCTGATCGGATCGAGCGTCGCGAACAGCTTGTCGGCAGCGAGCGCATCGCCTTCCGTCAGTGCGTTCAGCATCGTCGACTTGCCGGCGTTGGTGTAGCCGCAGATCGCGATGATCGGGACGTCGCGGTGCGTGCGGCGCTGCCGGCGCAGGCGCCGATCGCCGGCGAGCGCCTCGAGCTTCTTCTCGAGCAGGTGCACGCGCTCGCGCGCGCGGCGGCGATTGATCTCGAGCTTCGTCTCGCCGGGACCGCGACCGCCGAGACCGGCCTTGCCGCCGGGACCCGCGGTCAGGCGCGACATCATCGTGTTCTTCTCGATGAGGCGCGGAATCGCATAGCGCAGCTGGGCGAGCTCGACCTGCAGCTTGCCGTCCCGGCTCGTCGCGTGCTGCGCGAAGATGTCGAGGATCAGCATCGTGCGATCGAGAACCTTCAGCTCCGTCGCGTCACTGATCGCGCGTGCCTGCCCCGCCGAGAGATCCGGATCGAAGATCACGCACTCGGCGCCGAGCTGCATCGCGCGCAGGAGGATCTCGTCGAGCTTTCCGCGCCCGACGAGGAACTTCGGATCGGCTTCGGGCCGGCGCTGCACGAGCACGTCGAGGACCTTCACGCCCGCGGTGCGACAGAGCTCCTTGAGCTCGGCGACTCTCGCTTCGCTGTCCTTCGCGCGCCCGAGCTGGACGTGCACGAGCAGCACGCGGTCCTTGCCGGCATCGGTGGCGAGCACGCGGCGCTCGCGACCGAACTCGGCCTCGAGTGACGAGATCAGCTCGGTGAAGTCGAGCTGCGAGTTTGTCGCGGGCTCCGCGGGGAGCTCCTTCCACGGCTTTTCGGCCGCGCCGTCCGCGACGAGATGACCGACGTACAGCTTGCCCGGTCGGCCCGCGGCGTCGACGGTGATCGCGGCCACCGCATCCAGGCGGAGCAGCGCGAGGTCGGTGAGGTCATCGCGGGTCAGGGTCTCGTTGCGGAGGTGCGTATGGACGAGCCGCAGGCCGCGGAACCGGCCCTTGCCACCGCGCATACGGCCGACGTCGGGCAGGAAGATCTTGGAGGCGTCGCCGACGAACACGTGCTCGACCGCGCCGCGCCGATCGATCAGCACGCCGATCTGGCGATGGAGCTCCGCGCTCTGCAGCGCGAGCTGATTCACCAGCTCCGACGAAACGATCTCTGACGGCGCGACACGCCGGCGGTACAGACGCTCCAGCGCCTTGATCTCGCTCGTCTTGAGACCGGACAGGTTTCCTGTGACTTCTTCCTGCAAGCGCCGGCACTCTACCCGATGGTTCGTGAGGTGCCCAACGTAAGGCGCGAGGTGGGTAAACGTTCTGTACGAGTTAGGTACGGAAACTCGCGCTTGTGGGGCGTGTCCACGGGGATATAGTGGCCAACGTGACCCGGCGGTTTCGTGCGTTGGTGGCGCATCCTCAGGTGGAGGCCCTCGGAGAGCTTGCCGAGCTCCTCGGTGGGCTGGGCCTGCAGGTGGAGACCGCACGCTCGACCGTCGAGGCGCTCAACAAGCTGCGCGCGGACGCAGCGCACGTGATCGTCAGCTATCACCTGTCGGGAAATTTCGACGGCGTCGGCCTGCTCGAGGGCTCGATCCTCAGCGCGCCCGAAGCACTCCGCATCGCGCTGGTGTCCGCACCTGACGAGGCCGTCGAGCTCGACTACCGCCCGTCGCACGCCGGCGCCATCATCCGCCTCGTCGCGAAGCCGAGCGAGCGCAGCCGCCTGGTCGGCCTCGTGGGCGAGGGCGTGAAGCTGATGACGCTCGTCGACGAGCAGCGCGAGCTGGTGCGCAAGCTGTCGCTCGATCAGGGCAAGCTGCAGCGCCGCGAGACGCTGCTGGACACGGTGGTCAAGGAGCGCACGAAGGAGCTCGAGGAGAGCTACGAGAAGCTGAAGATTGCGAACCGACAGGCGCTGTTCGGTCTCGCCGAGGCGATCGAGGCGAAGGACCCGTACACGAAGGGTCACTGCGGCCGCGTCGCCGCGTACTCGCTCGTGCTCGCGAAGGAAGCCGGCTATCCCGTCGACGGTCTCGAGACGCTCGAGTTCGGCGCGTTCCTCCACGACATCGGCAAGATCGGGATCAAGGACGCGGTGCTGCTCAAGCCCGGTCCGCTCGACGACGCCGAGTGGGTCCATATGCGCGAGCACCCCGTGATGGGCTTCGCGATCGCGTCGAAGATCGAGATGCTGCACCCGATCATGCCCGCGGTGCGCAACCACCACGAACGCTGGGATGGCTCGGGGTATCCCGACAAGATGGTCGCCGAGGCGATTCCGCTGTCCGCGCGGATCGTCGCGATCGCCGACGCGTACGACGCGATGGCGACGGATCGCCCCTACAAGAAGGCGCTCTCCCTCGAGGAGTGCGAGGCGATCCTCAGGAAGACCGCCGGCAAGATGTACGACCCCGAGCTGATCGAGGTGTTCGTCGGCCGCCACCTCGGCACGCTCTATCACGAGAAGTACGACGACCTTCCCTACGACGACGGGCACGCGGCATCGTCGACCTGAGCGCGAGGCGGCGACAGGGCTGTGACCCGGGTGTACCCTTGTAGCGTGGGTCGTCTCGTGGCCGTCGTGGTCGTCCTCGCAGGGTGCGGGCGCGTTGGCTTCGACGACGAGCCCGACGGCCCACCCGCCGAGTGCATGGTGACGCTCGAGCCAGGCGCGGCGCGGATGAACGTCAACAGCGAGCGCGCGCTCGTCGTTGCGGGCGGCCTCGAGCCATACACGTTCTCCGCGACGGGCCCCGCGGCGATCGAGCCGTCGACCGGCGTGTTGACGACGACCGGAGCCACCGGCACCGTGATGGTCGCCGTGGCCGATGACGCGGGATGCACCGCGGACGCGAGCCTCACCGTCGGTGGCAGCACGCTGTTCTACGCGGGCGGCACATCGAACTCGGTGCCCAGCGATCAGGTGTGGAGGTCGACCGACGGCATCACCTGGACCCTCGCCGGTTCGCTGCCCGACAAGCGCTCCGCCGGTGCGCTACTGGTCATGAACGACAAGCTGTGGTGGCTATCGGGAACCGACGGTGTCTCCCCGCAGCTCGATGTGTGGTCGAGCCGCAACGGCGTGACATGGAGGGTCGAGGGGAACGTGCAACAGGCGTCCGTGAATTTCGGCGCGGTCGTGTTCGATGGACGGATGTGGATGATCGGTGGCAACGCGAACCCCGAGCACGACAACGTGTACGCGAGCAGCGACGGAGCGAGCTGGACGCTGACGGGCAACCTGCCCGACGCGAACCACGGCGGATCCGCGACGGTGCTCGGCGATCGGATGTTCTATATCGGCGGCCACAACAGCGGTAACGGCATGCTGTACCGCTGGGTCGTCACCTCCAACGATGGCGCTTCGTGGACATCGATCGGCAACATGCCGACCGGGCGCGAGTATGCCGCTGCGCTCACGCTGGACGACCAGATCGTGTTCGCCGGCGGGCAGGACCTCAGCGGTATGAAGACGACGAACGTGCTGAGCACCGTCGACGGCATGACGTTCGCGATGCAGGCACCGCTCCCGAGCGCGCGCTCCTTCACCGCGATCGCGATGTTCGAGGGACGCCTCATCAGCGCCGGTGGCACCGACGGTGGTGCGGTCGCGCAGGCGATCCCCGGCAACGCGTGGACGATGCCGACGACGAACTTCCCGATCCCGCGCCAGAGCGGCAAGCTCGCCGCCTTCGAGCCCAACTGATTCAGCGCCTCTTCTTCGGTGCCGGCAGGTCGCGGTGCTCGAGCTGCTTGCCCCGGAGCCAGTACGCGGTGCCGCCCTTCGCGGTGTCCCACGGAAGCAGGATCGCCTCTGCATCGCCGGCGGGCACCTCGTTCCAGGTCTCTGCGGTCCAGCCGACGGCGGGCTTCGGCTCGACGACGAGCTCGGGCCCCTTCTTGCCCTTCGTGATCCGGTAGCCGGACTCGAGCACGTTCGGGCCCATCGCCTTTCTGATCTCGATCTGCCCGAGCGGCTCGAGCTGACCGCTCCACACCGTCCACAGCATCAGCACATCGCGGCTGCCGCCGTTGCCGCTCTGCCGCACGACCGCGCTGACGATCGCGAAGCCGTTGCCGAGCGGCAGCAGCTCGAGCTTCTTCACGTCGGCGGCGCTCGCGGCGGGCAGCGAGACGAACGCGTACTGATCGGTGAGGATCCCGATCACCGTGCCACCGGCGACGATCCGCTCCTTGCCGCGGCGTTCGGGATCGAGGTTCGCGAGCTTGTCGAGCTTGACGTCGGAGCGCTTGAGGCGGACCGAGCGCAGGAAGTCGTCGAGCAGATCCTTGCGATCGCCGAGCTCGACGGTGAGCGGCAGCGTGACGTCGATCGTGTCTCCGCCGGTCGCCTGATCGGAGTCGTGGAAGACGATCGAGAGATCGAACGACGGCGTCGATCCGGAGAAGCCGGCGATCGCCGAGGCGGGGACCTTCACCTCGATCGAGAAGCCTTTCGGCTGCAGCGAATCGGCGGCGCTGACCTTCGCGGGCTTCGCGATCCGGCTCTTCGCCATCGCGTTGCCGGGGAACGCATCGATCACCACGGGTTTGCCGCCGGCGGCGAGCGAGATCGTGACGTGATCCTCGTGCGCCTTGCCGCTGCGCACGCGGACGAGGCGATCGTCCTTCACGTCGAGCGCGAGCGCCAACGCGGTGCCGTCCCACGAGCAGCGCAGCTCGACCTGCCCATCCGACGGGGAACCCGCCTTCGTCAGCACGGCGCGCGGCCAGTCGTCGAGCAGACCATCGATGCTGAGGTCCTCGGTGGACAGCTCGTCACAGCGCACCGACGAGCCGGCATGGCTCCTACCTACCCCGATGGCCAGGATCGCGATCGCGAGGACAGTGCGCCGCACCACCGAAATCTACCACCGCCTTGACGGCGTGGAGATGCGTGCGCAGCTTGGCCGGCAGCCGCATGTCCAGCGTCACCCTTCGCCGTCTGCTCGCCGCGCTGACCCTCACCACCGCGTGTGCACCCGCCGCGAGTGCTGCCCCGTGTAGCGAGCATCCGGACCTGTCAGACCTCGAGATCGACGCCGAGCACATCGACAAGCTCGATGCCGCCGCGGCGATCGGCCGCCAGCTCGCGGCCGCGCTCTCGGAGATGCGGCCCCTCGGAGCGACCCAGCTCGCCTCGACCTGGGCGCTATCGGAGCACCAGCTCCGGCGGCTCGCGGTCGCCCATGCGCTCGAGTGGACGTTCAAGCTCGTCGGCGACGACCTCATCATCGACCACCTGTCGCGGGACCCGGATCGCGAGATCCGCAAGGAGGTCGCGCGCGCCGCCTGGGTCCGCCGGGCCGCCGGAGGTGACCCGGGTGTGCTCGCTCGCCTCGCCGAGGACCCGGATCCCGAGGTCCGCGCGATCGCCGCTCGCGCAACCACGTAGACCGGCGTTTCCAAAGCCGGATCGTGCTATAGGAGCGACGTGCTGGAGACCCTCGCCAAGGGATTCAAGGCCGCGCGGCAGCGGCTGACTGGCGTCGCCGAGCTCTCGGATGACGTGATCGAGGACGCGCTCCGCGACGTGCGCCTCAGCCTGCTGGAAGGCGATGTCGAGTTCAGTGTCGTAAAGCGCTTCCTCGAGCGCGTGCGCGAGGCATCTCGCGGCAAGCAGATCGAGCTCCGAGCGAAGAGCAAGGAGTACGGCACGAAGTCGATCACGCCAGAGCAGGCGTTCATCGCGATCTGCCAGGACGAGCTGACGAAGATGATGGGCCCGGTCGATACCGAGCTCAACTTCGCCAAGAAGGGCCCGACCGGCATCATGTTCGTCGGCCTCCAGGGCTCCGGCAAGACGACCTCGGTCGGCAAGCTCGCCCGCTGGCTCGAGAAGACCCACAAGAAGAAGCCGATGCTGGTGGCCGCGGATATCTACCGCCCCGCCGCCGTCGAGCAGCTGAAGACCCTCGGTCGCCAGCTCGACATGCCGGTGTTCTCGATGGAGGGCAAGGACCCCGTCACGATCTGCCGCGAGGGCACGGACCGCGCCGCCGCCGAGGGCTGCGACGTCGTCATCTACGACACCGCCGGTCGCCTCGCGATCGACGAGCCCCTGATGCAAGAGCTCGAGGACATCCAGAAGTCGGTGAAGCCGGCGAACGTGTTCCTCGTGATCGACGCGATGACCGGTCAGGACGCCGTCAACGTCGCGAAGACGTTCAACGAGCGCCTGAACATCGACGGCGTGATCATGACCAAGCTCGACGGCGACGCCCGCGGTGGCGCGGCGCTGTCGGTCAAGGAGTTCACGGGCAAGCCGATCAAGTTCCTCGGCATGGGCGAGTCGCTCGACAAGCTCGAGGAGTTCCGGCCCGAGGGTCTCGCATCGCGAATCCTCGGCATGGGCGACATCGTCGGCCTGGTCAAGGACTTCGAGCAGGTCGTCGATGCGGAGAAGGCGGAGGAAGACGCCCTCCGCATGCTCAAGGGCAAGTTCGACATGCAGGACTTCCTGGAGCAGATCCGTCTGATCCAGAAGATGGGTTCGCTCAAGGACCTGTTCGAGAAGCTGCCGTTCTTCGGCGGTGGCCTGCCCGAGGGCGTGAACCTCGACGATCGCGAGCTCACGAAGATCGAGGCGATGATCTCGTCGATGACCCAGGAGGAGCGACTGAACCCGCAGGTGTTCGTCGCGACCACGTGGGAGGACTTCATGTCCACCGCCGGCAAGAGCGCGAAGCGCCGCCGCGCGGACTTCGATCCGAGCCGCGTGAAGCGCGTCTCGAAGGGCTCGGGCCGCACCGAGCAAGAAGTGAAGGAGCTGCTGCAGAAGTTCGCGCAGATGCGCCAGATGATGGTGCAGCTCGGCGCGTCGACCGGCCTGATGGGCAAGATCCCCGGCTTCAAGCAGTTCTCGCAGATGAAGAAGCT
>JACCRC010000313.1 GCA_013813765.1 Deltaproteobacteria bacterium
GCACAGAAGTACTTCAAGTTCGCCGACGGCGAGAAGATCGTCTCGGCGATGACGCTCGATCCGCGCGCGATGGTGCCGCCCACGCTGCTCGCCGTGACGAAGGATGGCTACGGTCTGCGGTTCGCCATGGCAGCGCACACCGAGATCACGACGAAGGCCGGCCGCCGCTATGCGAAGCCGGGCGAGGGTGACGAGGTGCTCGGCGTGATCGCGTGCAACGACGGAGATATCGTCGTCACCGCGACGCGCGATGGCCACGTGCTGTACTGCAAGGCCGACGAGATCTCGAAGCTCGAGGGTCCGGGCCGCGGCGTCACGGTGATCAAGACGGGCGATGACGATGCGGTGATCGGCTTCATCGCCGGGCGCGGCAAGGCCGACACGATGACGATCGCCGCCGACAAGAGCGGCAAGGAAGAAGTGTTCACGGCGGATCCGAAGCAGGTGTCGTCGCGCGGCGGGAAGGGCACGCAGGTGCGCAAGCGCACCACGTTCGTGCTGAAGGAGAAGCCTGTGACGATCCAGCCGCTCGCGAATGCCGAGGGCGGACAGGGAGTGAACTGAGATGGCGCAGACGAAGGGCTATACCGGCGACGACATCCAGGTCCTCGAGGGCCTCGATCCCGTCCGCAAGCGGCCGGGCATGTACATCGGCGGCACCGGCAAGGACGGCTATCACCACCTCTTGTGGGAGGTCGTCGACAACTCGATCGACGAGGTGATCAACAAGCACGCCACGAAGGTCGAGGTCACGCTGCACAAGGACGGCAAGAGCGCGACCGTCGAGGACAACGGGCGCGGCATTCCCGTCGACATGATGTCGAAGTTCAAGAAGAGCGCCCTCGAGGTGATCTTCACGACGCTGCACTCCGGCGGAAAGTTCGAGCGCGGCAAGAGCTACGCGGTCTCCGGTGGTCTTCACGGCGTCGGTGCCGCGGTGGTCAACGCGCTGTCGAGCGAGCTGCTCGTCACCGTCAAGCGCGACGGCGAGCGGCACGAGATGCGGTTCGAGCGCGGCGAGGCGAAGGGGAAGATCAAGAACCTCGGCGCGGCGCGCGGCAGCGGCACGATCGTGAAGTTCCACCCCGACGACGAGGTGTTCGGCGGCAAGCTGCACTTCGACGCGGGCCAGATCGCGGAGCGGCTCGAGGCGAAGAGCTACCTGCACGGCGGCCTCGAGATCGTGTTCACCGACGAGACGGCGAAGCCGCCGGTGACGACGACGTTCGTGCACCCGCAGGGCATCGCGGAGTACCTGCCGAAGCTCGTGTCGGAGCGCGGCAAGCTCGCGACGCCGCCCGGTGGCGCGGTGTTCTTCCTCGAGAAGCGTGACGAGGAGGCGAAGCTCGGCGTCGAGCTGGCGCTGCAGTGGACCGAGTCGCCCGACGACCTGATCAAGACCTACGTCAACAGCGTGCCCACGCCCGACGGTGGCACGCACGACGCCGGCCTGAAGAGCGCGATCGTGAAGGCGGTCCGCAACTACATCGGCACGCACAAGCTCGATCCAAAGGGCGTGTCGCTCACCGCCGAGGACATCCGCGAGGGCGTGGTCGCCGTGCTGTCGACGTTCGTCCACGATCCGCAGTTCCAGAGCCAGACGAAGAACCGGCTCAACAACCCCGAGATCGCGGGTCAGGTCGAGGCGATCGTGCGGCCCGCGCTCGAGAACTATCTCAACGCGAACCCGAACTGGGCGCAGGCGGTGGTCGCGCGGTCGATCATCTCGGCGCGCGCCCGCGAGGCCTCGCGCGCAGCTCAACAGGTCTCGCGCAAGACGGCGATCAGCCACCGGCTGAACCTGCCGGGCAAGCTCGCCGACTGCTCGTCCACGGATCCCGCCGACAGCGAGCTGTTCATCGTCGAGGGCGAGTCCGCAGGCGGCTCCGCGAAGCAGGGCCGCGATCGCAAGACGCAGGCGATCCTGCCGCTCAAGGGCAAGGTGCTCAACACCGAGCAGGCGAACAGCCAGAAGCTGCTCGCGAACAAGGAGCTGCAGGACATCGTGTCGGCGCTCGGCTGCGGCATGGGCGAGACGCTCGATCTGTCGAAGCTGCGGTACGGCAAGATCTTCCTCTTGATGGATGCCGACTCCGACGGCCATCACATCGCCACGCTGCTGATGACGTTCTTCTTCCGTCACATGCGCGGCCTCATCGACGCCGGTCACGTGTACATCGGCCAGCCGCCGCTGTTCCGCATCGACATCGGCAAGCAGACCTACTGGGCGCTCGACGAGGAGCACCGCGAGCAGCTGCTGAAGGAGCACGGCAAGGTCAACAGCCGGCCGGTGATCACGCGGTTCAAGGGTCTCGGCGAGATGAACCCCGACACCCTGAAGCAGACCACGCTCGATCCGAAGACGCGCTCGGCGCTGCGGATCCGGGTGGAGGACTTCATCGAGACCGACCGCACGATCAGCGAGCTGATGGGCAAGGACGTCCAGGCCCGGTTCAAGATGATCACGGAGAACGCGGCAGAGATCGGCGACCTGGACGTGTAGGGCTGCGAGTCAACCGCTGCAG
This sequence comes from Deltaproteobacteria bacterium, assembly GCA_013813765.1. Classification (GTDB taxonomy): domain Bacteria; phylum Myxococcota_A; class Polyangia; order Haliangiales; family Haliangiaceae; genus JABFXX01. The sequence continues at coordinate 2,526 of JACCRC010000313.1, forward strand.
CGCTCGGTGGCTCCTAGTACACTGAGAGTGGTGGCACGGCTCTTCAAGATCGCGTTCGGTGCGGTGGCCTTGTGGCTGGCGGTGCTCGTGATCGTCGGTGTCGCGTACGGCGGTCGCGCGGGGAACCGGGTCGCGACGCGGATCGCGGACTCGCTGGTCGCCGAGGTCACGATCGAGAGCTCGAACCTCGCGCTCGTGCGGGGGCGTCTCGAGCTCGAGGATCTGAAGGTCCGAAAGGATGACCTCGGCGTACTGTCGATCGACATCGCGACGATCCGCTGCGAGCTGCCGCCGCTGGGCATGGCGATGATCGATCGCGAGTGCCGCGATCTGATGATCGAGGGCGTACGGTTCGATGTCAGCGCGGCCGCGGTATTCAAGCTCAAGAATCCCAAGCGCAAACCGCTGCGCGTTCGGCACGTCGAGATCCGGGACGCGGTGCTGACGTTCGCGCCGAGTGCGTTCCTTCCGAGCATCGGGCGCGTGTCGATCAAGATCGATCGCGCGACCGCCGGTGCGACGACCTTCAAGACACCGCTGTCGTTCCTCCTGTCGCTGACCTCGCTCGATGCCACGATCGAGCTACCTGCCGGCATCACGGTGAAGCTCGGCTACAAGGACGGCATGCTCACCGCCGCCGGCGGACTGTTCGGAGCGACGCCGGTCGCGCTGCCGCTCGCGATCCCGATCCCCGACAGCGCCGACGATGCGGTCGCGGAGATCAAGAAGCTGGTCGCACTCGGTCGCGATCTGGCGGAGCAGCTCGTCGCGCGACGCGCCGAGGACTGGCTGAAGCAGAAGCTGTCTTGGTGAGGACAGCCGGCGAGCGCGAGGACGAGCAGCCCGCGCGTCATCCGCGGTAGGTGTCGTCCTGCTCGATCTTCGAGAGCACCCAGTCGAACTCGCCCGCGGTGATGTGCGCCTGGCAGTGCTCGCACTCGCCCGACATCGTGATCGACAGCGGCGCGCCGCAGTTCGGGCAGTTGGGCGTTGCGATCGGCGCGCCGTGCCGGCGGCTCGATCGGATCAGCGTCCAGTACTCGCTGTAGGCGCGGTCGCGGTTCTTGCTGCCGCGCACGACCTGGTCCGTGCCGGTCTTGATCACGAAGTCCTTGCCCTTGGCCCACACGCGGATCGTGACAGCGTCGAACCATTTGTCACGCGTGACCTTCGCGACGATGGTGTGCGTGATGCCGGTGTCGGGCGTCTCGTTGCGCAGGCCCTGCTTCTTGTAGGTGTCGACCCAGTACTGCAGGTAGTCGAACAGGCCGTCGGAGACGAGGCCGCGCACGGGCTTCAGGTTGTTCGAGCTCCAGGCCCGGTTCAGCTCCTTGAAGATCAAGTTCAGCCGGGCGACGAGGTTCTGCTCGGTGATCGCCGGATCGGACCGCTCGAGCGACATCCACTGCGCGTCGACGTCGGCGGAGCGATACGTGGCAAGGTCGGTGCCGCGCTCGGGGACTTCCTTCGTCACCGTCGGTGGGCGCTCGTCGCTCGAGGACAGCGAGATCTGCTCGACGATCCAGTCGAACCGCCCGTTGTCGACGACCTGACCGCACGACGCGCACTGCTGCGTGCCGGTCGCCGTCGACTGCCAGCGCGCGCCGCAGTTCGGGCACGGGAACTCCTTGCGCGCGCTCGGTGGCTTCGAGAGTCGGGTCGCATCGCGGCCGAACAGCCAGGTCTCGACGGTGTAGTAGGTGTGCGCGTCGGTCGTCACGTTGGCCTCGAACTCGACGCCGATCCGAACGCGCGCCGGGCGGCCCTGCTGGTCGACGGGCATCGGCGGGACCTCGACGCGATACACGCGCATCGCGCCGACGACCGCCGAGCGAACGAGCTGTGCGGGCGTACGCATCGCGAGGTGCTTCCGAGCGGGCTCGGAGACGTACGGTGCGACGGTGTCGAGCGTCTGGACCGAGCCGCGTGCACGCTGCGCGGTCGAGAACAGGCGGAACGCGAAGTCCTCGAAGATGACCTGCGAGAACTCGGGATCGAGGCGCTTGATCTCGTCGGCGCGGACCGCGCGCTTGAGCTGGACGGGCGGGCCGGAGTCCCAGTCCTTGTTCCTGTGCTGCTTGTACCAGCCCCACACGAGCACGCCGACGACGATCACGGCCAGCGGGATGCCGACCTGCGGGACGTAGATGATCAGACGGATCAGCCAGTAGATCAGCTCGAAGATCGCGCCCGCATCGCTGCCACCGCCGCCGCTGCCGCCGTGACCGCCGCCGCCCGAGAAGCTGTCGCCGCCGCCGGGCCGCGCGAACGCGACGCCAGCGAGGGCAGCGAGAGCGAGCCCGACGACGACGAGCGTGCGCGTCGAGCGCTTCACGGGTGGTGCTCCTCCATGTCGCTATGGATGTCGTCGGGGAGCTCGTTGAGGTCTTCCGCGCGCCGCGGCACCGCGACCGAGAACTGGGACTTCCAGCTCTCGAGAGCCTTCGCCACGGCCACACCGCCGCGCGGCATCGCAGCGTTCAGCTCGCGCTCAGCAGCAGCGATCACCTCGGGTGTGATCGAGCGAGCGAGGTTGCTGTCGGCGACCAGCGCGATCTGCTGCTCGAGCCACGAGATGTAGACGAGGAGCCCGCCGCGATCGAGCGTGTTGTGGACGCCGCGCTCGACGAACGTCGCATGCGCCGCGAGCGTGACGTAGCGGCGGCGCACCGACGGGGGCGTGAGCATGCGCTTCACGCCTGGCAGCACGTGGACTGCTGCTGCCGCGAGCGCGCCGACGACGAACGGATCCACGAGGATCGCGACGAGCCCGAACGGGTGCGCGGAGTACAGCATCGCGCCCAGACCCACGAACGTGGCGACGATGCCGACGATCAGGTTCGCGTGCAGATAGCCGGCGGACTTGCGCCGCATGGCGATGACGATCTCGACGCCCGACGCAGTCTCGATCGCTTCGATCGATTGCTTGAACGCTGCTCGTGCCTCGTGGTCGAGGAACCGGGCACCCACGTCTGCCGGTATACCACGTCAGGCGTACTCGACCGGCTGCGCGGGGAGTGCAGCTGCGGCGCGGCGGTCGACCTTTCCCCCCGGAAGCAGCGGCAGGGCGCCCGTGGTCGCGATCCGGCGGGGCCGCGCGTGCGGCGGCAGCGCCGCGTGCCAGTGCGCCGCGGCCGCACGCAAGTCGAACGGGCC
>JACCRC010000371.1 GCA_013813765.1 Deltaproteobacteria bacterium
AGCTTCTCGGTGTCGCGCTGGAGCTTCTTGACCTTGTCGATGATCTTGCAGACGCGGTCGACGTAGAACTGCTCGTTGAACTCGGCCTCGTCCTCGTCGATGTCCTTGACGACGTCCTTCACGCGGACCTTGCCGTGGCGGAGACGCTCGCCGATCGCGATCAGCTCCTCGACGGCGACCGTCGAGTTGAGCACCGCTTGCAGCATCTTGCGCTCGCCGTCCTCGATGCGCTTCGCGATCTCGACCTCGCCCTCGCGGGTGAGCAGCGAGACCGAGCCCATCTTGCGGAGGTACATGCGGACGGGGTCGGACGTGCGCGAGTACGCGTACTCCTCGTCCTCGTCGACCTCTTCCTTCTCGTCCTTCTCGCCGCCGATGCCGAGCGTGTCCTTCGGGGGCTGATCGACGAGATCGGGGCGCCGGTTGCCCGTGCCGTCGACGACCTCGATGCCGTGCTCGCCGAGCGCCGACAGCCAGCCGTCGATCTGATCGGTGGAGACCACGTCCTCGGGCATGTGGTCGTTGACCTCGTCGTACGTGACGAAGCCCTTGGACTTGCCGAGCTCGATGAGCTTGTCGCGCATCGAGTTACCGTCGCGTCCGCCGTCCTTGTTACCACCGCGGCCGCCCTTGCCCTTGCGGGTCTCGGCCTCGAGCGCCGCTGCATCGGCCTCGATCGAAGCGCTCGGGCGCTTCACGGGCGGCAGCGTGATGTCGTCCTCGTCGTCGTCGGCCGCGCCGAAGTCGGCCTCGGGCACGACGTCGTCCTCGTCGATGTCCATCCGCGGACCCTTCGCCGCCGGACCGGCCTTCGCGCCGAGCTTCGGACCCTTCGCCTTCGGCGGCGGAGGAGCGAACTCGTCCTCGTCATCCTCGTCGCCGCCCATATCGCCGTCTTCATCGCGCGTGCGGCCCGGCTTCGCGGACTTCGCGGCCTGCCGGAAGATGTTGTTCGCCTTCTCGCCCCCGGGAATCGGAGCCGAAGAGCCAGCCGACGAGGCCGGCTTCTTCGCATTCGCGGTCGCGGCTGCGGGAGCAGCCTTCTTGGCATCCTTCACCGGAGCTGCCATCGAGGGCTTCTTCGCCTCCGGCTTCTTCGTCGCCGGTGCTGCCGCCTTCGCCGGGGCCTGCTTCTTCGCGGGGGGAGTAGAACGAGCCATGACTAGTCGACCTGCTTTCCTTGTGACTCGGAAGCCAATGAATCTTTGATCCGCGCGGCAGCCTCGTGGTCGCCCTTGCGCTCCGCGACCGCCAGCTGCGCCAACAGACGCGCGCGATCGCGATCATTCTTGCCCTTCTGATCGCCAAGCGACTTACCGAGCTCGTTGAGCCCGACGGCGGCCGATCGATGGGTGAGGTTGCCTGTCATCTTGATCAGCTCTGCACGGGCGTCCTTCGCCTCGGCATACTTGCCGGAGAGGACATCGATCGCCGAAGACTTGGGCAACAGCACGGGGGCAAGCTCCAGGAGGGACTTACCCTCCCGAGCGCCGGAATACATGTCCTTTAGCCGGCTATCCGTCAAGAGCCAAAAAGCCTTGTCTGCTTCGACGGTTGCGATCAGAGCGGGGTGATCTGCCAGGAGCCGGATCACCTCCAGCTCCTCGATCGGGACCTTGGCCTCGTTGCGAACCGGCTCCGAGCTCTCCGCACGAGCCCCTGGATCGGGAGCATTCGGATGCTGGGATCCTCGCTGCGGAGCGTGCGAGGACCCCTGCTGGGGCGCGCGGCTGACCGCGTTCCGCACCACGGCGACGTCCACTCCGAGCGCCGTCGCCAAGGTGTGGAGGATTAGATCACGCTTCACCTGGTTCGCAACTTTCCCGACGAGCTTCGCGGCTTCCTCGAGCGCCCGGGCTCGCGCGTCCGCGTTGCCTTTCGCCTTGCCCCAGACCTCGTTCGCGAAGAACTCGATGCCGCCCTGTGCGCGATCGACCGCTTCGCGGAGCAGCGCCGCACCGCCACCCGCGACCAGGCTGTCGGGGTCGACCCCATCGGCCAGCGGGCCCGCGCCACCGGACTTGCCGTGTCCCGGGCGCCGCGCGACCAGCACCTCGACGTCCGCCTCGACGCACATCTGCAGCGCGTGCATCGTCGCCTTGTACCCGGCGCGATCCCCGTCGTAGAGGAGCACGACCCGCTCGGTCAGGCGCTTCAGCGCGCTGACCTGCTCGATCGTGAGCGCGGTGCCGAGCGGCGCGACGACCTCGGGGAACCCGGCCTGGTACAGCGTGATGACGTCGAAGTTGCCTTCGACGAGCACCGCGCGCTTGTTCGTGTGCATCGCCTCGCGCGCCTGCGCGAGCCCGAACAACAGCTTCGACTTCTTGTAGACCGAGCTCTCGGGGCTGTTGATGTACTTCGGCGGCTCGCTGCCATCCGGCGCGGCCTGCGGGGCCCCCACGAGGCGCGACGAGAACCCGACGACCTCGCCGCCGGGCACCATCACCGGGCACACGAGCCGATCGCGGTTGCGGTCGTAGTACCCGCCGCCCCGGGGACGCGGTGCAAGCAGGCCGAGCCGCACCGCGAGCTCGAGATCCACGTGCTTCGTCTTCAGGTGGTTCGCGAGCGCGTCCCACTCCGCCGGCGCATAGCCGAGCTGGAACTTCTCCGCGGTCTCGTCGCCGACCCCGCGCTTCGCCAGGTACGCGCGCCCGGGCTCGCCGCGCTTGTCCGAGACGAGCAGCTCTCGATAGAACTGCGTGGCGAGCTTGTTGATGTCGAGCATCGCGACGCGCTCGCCGCGCGCCTTCCTGAGCTCGGGGCTCTCCTCGATCCGCGGCACCTCGATCCCGAACCGCGCCGCGAGCTGCTCCGCCGCCTCGACGAAGCTCTTGCCCTCGAGCTCCATGATGAACGTGAACACGTCGCCGTGCTTCTGACAGCCGAAGCAGTGGAAGAAGCCCTTGTCCGCGGCGACGTTGAACGATGGCGTCTTCTCGCCGTGGAACGGGCAGAGGCCCTTCCAGTTCCGGCCCGCCTTGCGCAGCTGAACGTGCTGCCCGATCACCGCGACGATATCGGCCGCGTCTCGGATCTGTGTGATGACGTCATCCGGAATCATCGTCCCACCCGAAACGCGAAACATGACCCATCCGCCCGCGAAACGCGAGCGGGAAGAACCCTACTGCGACGACGACGATTGCGGCTCCGCTGATGTAGGCGGCTTCGGCCGGCTACCGTCGACGATCGTGTAGATCACGAGCAGCAGCGACAGCGCGATCCACAGGCCCAGCAGCATCTGGATCGTCTTCGTCGTGCCCGCGGCGACCTTCGGTCCGTGATCCTCGTGACCGAGATCGTGCCGGTGCTTCTTCCGCTGCGTTCCGGGGATCTCGGACTCGTCGGTAGCGGTGCTCACGGCCGGAACCTGCCGCAAAGCACCGGCGCCGTCAATCTCAGCGGCTGGCGTCGCGCATCAGGCGAGCGAACGCGGCTCCGGCGGCGGCGGCGATCGACTCCGCGGTGCCCGTCTGCGAGCCCGGCTCGGTGACCATCGCGATCACGCACACCACCTCACCCGCGATCGACACCGGCACCACGACGAGCTCGCCGGTCGCGCCGAGCGACCTCATCAGGAGCTGATCGAGCGGTCCGAGGTCCGTGATCGACGCACGCGTGGTCGCGTTGCGCTGCGACGCGCGCGCGACCAGGCCGGGTTGATCGAGCGGCACGCTGACCTCGGCCACGGGCGCGCCGGTGCGGCAGAACCCCCTCCACGTGGTGGCGATCCGTCCGCGTACGACGAGCATCGACGCGGAGTGGCACGACGGCATGAACCGGAACACCGCGTCGCTCACCAGCCGTGCGATGCGGTCGCGATCGGTGGCGCGGCGGATCGCACGTGTCGCCTCGCCAAGCATGTTGGCGCTGTTGGCCTCGTCATCGGCCTTCGCCGTCCTCGCCCTTGCGGCCTTCCCCTTCTCGGCCTGTTGCGGGAGCTTTCTGATCGCGATCCGGCCGAGCGACGTCGCGGTCGGACCTGGCTCGGTGGTCACCGGCGGCACCACCTCGATCAACACGGCCGGCCGCTCGGGAGTACCATCGGCGATCGTCGGGACGTACCGGCGGCGCTCCTGGCCCGACGAGGAGTCCCTCGTGAGGTCCTCGGGCGCGGCGAGGTCGTCGGACGGCGGCAGGTCGTCGAGGTTTGAGAGCATCTCGGCCGCTGCCTGCGGACCGCGCTCGATCGTCGGCTCGAGGAAGTCGTCCGCGCCGAGGTCCTGTGGCTCCGAGTCGCCGAGGTCGATCTCGATCGAGAGATCGTCGAGCGGATCCCGCTCGATGGCGTAGCGCGAGGTCGGCGCGCGCTCCATCGTCGTCTCTAGCTGGTAGTCCGAATCGCTCTCCATCGCGAAGTCGTCGACGACGATCTCGAGGAACGACTGCCGGTTCGCGCCAGGCGAGCGCATGAACCGCGACGGCCGGCCGATGTTGTAGACCCGCTCGAGCTGGTAGCGGATGCGCAGCTCCGCCGCGATCGACGGGATCAACAGCGTCGGATCGACGCCGAGCTCGTCGGCGACGATCGCGAGCGCCTTCGGCGACAGCGGCGCCGTCGATGCGATCACGACCTGGCGCAGTGGCCCGACGCGGAGCAGCGGCACGGTCGAGAGCTTCTGCGCGAGCGCGGGCGACATCAGGTGCTGCAGGTCGCGATCGACCTTGTCGAAGTGACGCGCGAGCGCGGCGGGCATGTTGTGCTGCTGGCCGAGCGCCGATGACAGCGCGTCGAGGTCGAGGAATCCGAGCTCGATCAGGTTGGTGCCCAGCCGGGCACCCCACATGACCTGCGCGCGCAGGGCCTGATCGATCTGCTCGACGGTGAGCACACCAGCAGCCACCAGGAGCTCACCCAGCCGGGCCATCGTTCGATGCCCATCCTAGCAACTACGCGACGGTCACGTCCTTCGAGAGATACACGTCCTGGATCGCCTGGAGCAGCTCGACGCCCTCCTTGAACGGGCGCTGGAACGCCTTGCGTCCCGCGATGAGGCCCATGCCGCCCGCGCGCTTGTTGATCACCGCGGTCATCACGGCATCGCGGAGGTCGTTCTCACCGGATGCGCCACCCGAGTTGATGAGGCCGACGCGGCCCATGTAGCAGTTCGCCACCTGGTAGCGCGTGAGGTCGATCGGGTTGTCGCTCGTCAGGTCCGAATAGACCTTCTTGTGGGTCTTCCCGAGGCCCTTGAGCGCGGGGTCGTTGTAGCCGCCGTTCAGCTCCGGGAGCTTCTGCTTGATGATGTCGGCCTGGATCGTGACGCCGAGGTGGTTCGCCTGCCCGGTGAGGTCCGCGGACAGCGACATGTCGCCGGCGGCGGTCTTGAACGCGCTGTTCCGCACGTAGCACCACAGCACCGTGAACATGCCGAGCTCGTGCGCCTGGGAGAACGCGTCGGCGATCTCGGAGAGCTGGCGGCGCGACTCGGGCGCGCCCCAGTACACGGTGGCGCCGATCCCCTGCGCGCCCATGTTCCAGCACGTCTTCACGTTGCCGAACAGCGTCTGGTCGTGGGTGTTCGGGAAGCTCAGCAGCTCGTTGTGGTTGATCTTTACGATGAACGGGATCTTGTGCGCGTACTTGCGCGCCGTGATCCCGAGGACGCCGTACGTCGACGCCACCGCCGAGCAACCGCCCTCGATCGCGAGCTTGATGATGTTCTCCGGGTCGAACATCGCCGGGTTCGGCGCGAACGACGCACCGCCGGAGTGCTCGATGCCCTGATCGACCGGGAGGATCGACAGGTAGCCCGTGTCCGCGAGGCGGCCGTGGCCAAACATCTGCTGCATCGCCCCGATCACGCGGGGGCTGCGGTCGGAGCCCCTCGCGTAGATGTCGTCGACGTAGGCCGGGGAGGGCAGGGTGAGCGCGCTGGAGGCGATCGTCTTGCACTGGTGGTCGAGCAGGGACGCGTGCTCGCCGAGGATGTCGCGGATCTTCCTGAGCTCCATGGGGGTCGTTGTACCGGCCGGCCCGGCGCACGCGCAAGCGGTCACACCCCAGGTCCGCGTGAGGTGGAAATGGTTGATCCCAGGCGGCAGGGTCGATACAAAAGCGCAATCTTTCGCCGGGAGCGGTTCATGCGCCTTTCTTCGTTTATCTCCGTGTTCTCCATCACTCTCACGGTTGCCGCCTGCGGCGACGACGGCGGCTCCACGACGCCCGATGCTCCCAAGGTGGAGAACATCGGCTTCAACAAGCCGACCATGCCGCTCAAGGCGAACATGGAGATCTCCAAGAACAACTGGATGGAGATTGGCCCCGCCGACCTCACGTGCCTCGGCACGGCAAACAACGACATGGCGACCACCGTCGCCGTGACGCTGTCGACGACGGTGAAGGACTTCCAGAGCGGCAACGCGGTCCCCGGGACCGTCGTCACCGTGTTCAAGGACCAGGTCACGACAGATGTAATCGCCGGGCCAGCCACCGCCGACGGCAACGCGATGCTGACGCTGACGATCCCGGCGGGCACGAAGCGCTTCGGGTTCAAGATGACGAACTCGAACTCGCTCGACACGCTGCTCCTGAACCAGACGCTGAACCCGACCAACCCGACGCAGATGATCTCGCAGATCCAGAGCGTGTCGACGGCGACCGCGCAGACCCTGCCGGCGCTGATCGGCGTGTCGCGCACGCCCGGCACCGGCATCCTCGCCGGCGCCGTCCGCGACTGCACGGGCAAGGAGCTGTCGAACTACGTCGCGACCGTCTCGAGCGTCGAGGCGACCGCGACCAGCACCGTCGATGTCGTCAAGCACCTGCCCGGCGTCGACGCGTACTACTTCTCGGCCTCGGTCGGCCTGCCGGTCCGCCACTCGCAGCAGGACTTCGCGTCGAAGAATGGCCTGTTCATGGCGATCGAGATGGCGGCCACGCCGACCGCCTACGTCCAGGTCTGGGGCTACAAGACGCAGGCCGATGTCGATGCCGACAAGCTCAGCTTGATCGCGCAGCTGAAGACCGCCGTGATCGCGGACGTCGTGATCACCGGCTCGTACGACCCGATCC
>JACCRC010000411.1 GCA_013813765.1 Deltaproteobacteria bacterium
GTTCTCGCCGCGGCAGCAATCGATCTCGACGCGCGTCTGGTTGTCGCGCGACGTGGTGAACACGCGCGTGCGCTCGATCGGGATCGGCGAGTTTTTTTCGAGTAACCGCTCGGTGAAGCCGCCCGCGGTGTGGATCGCGAGCGTCGCCGGGTTGACGTCCATCAGGATCGGACGCTTCGCCTGCGTCTGCGGGAGCACGACGCTGCCGCTGCTGATCAAGTGTGAGTGGCTCTTCGTCGCCACCGCGTCGCGCGCGCCCATGCCGGTACCACTCGAAAGGTTACCGACGAGGCTCCCCGCCTGGATCGCGGCGCCCTGCGAGACCACCTCGTCGGGGTTGATCACCGTGTTCGGCGGGCGCTTGAACAGCTCCGCGATCTTCTGGCGCACGAGCGGGATCCGCGTCGAGCCGCCGACACACAGCACCTCGGACACGCTGCGCACGTCGAGGCCAGCGCTCGCGAGCACCTGCTTCGTGACCTCGATTGTACGGTTGACGTAGCCGGAGATCAGCGCCTCGAACTGCTTGCGCGTGATCTGGAACGGAAGCCGCGCCTGGGTGTTGCCGGGCATCTCGAGGCCGTCGATCTCGCCCTCCGCCGCGTCGTTGTCGGAGAGGTGGCACTTGATGGCCTCCGCGCCCATCATCAGCTTCATCATCAGCGCCGCGCTCGGACGCGGGTCCACGCGCAGGATGCGGTTACACTCCGCGGCGAGCACCTCGCCGAGCGCGCGATCGAGATCATCGCCGCCCAGGAAGAAGTCGCCCTCCGAGGCGAGCACCTCGAACACCTCGCCGTTGAGGCGGAGCAGCGAGACGTCGAACGTCCCGCCGCCGAAGTCGAACACGCAGATCACTTGCTGTCGGTCGCGGCCGAAGCCGTAGGCGAGCGCGGCGGCCGTGGGCTCGTTGATCAGGCGCATCACCTCGAGGCCGGCGAGCCGCCCGGCCTCCTTGGTCGCCTGGCGCTGGCCGTCGGTGAAGTTCGCCGGCACCGTGACGACCGCATCCTTGATCGGCGTGCCGAGCTGACGCTCCGCACATCGTTTGAGGTGCAACAATACGTTCGAGGAGATCTCCGGCATCGTCATCCGGCGGTCGCGCACGACGACGATCGGCTGCTGGTTCGGACCCTCCTCGACGCGGTAGCGAACGCCGGTCAGCGCGAGCTGTACGAGCGGCGCGCGGATGTTCTGGCCGATGAAGCGCTTCGCGGAGTGGATGACGTGGTGGGGCTCGGTCAGCTTGTAGCGCTTCGCGTCGGCACCCACGACCACACCGCCGCTGGACGGGAACGCCACCACGGAGGGGTGCACCCGCTCGCCGCGTGGCCCGAGGATGAACTCGACTCCCGTTGGCGTCGCGATCGCGGCCACGGAGTTGGTCGTCCCCAGATCGATCCCCAGCGCGACAGACATCCCGTTGTGATTTACGCTCGGAAGTCGTCCGGAGTCGAGAGATCGGCCGTGGGAACAGGGCGCCGCTGCCTCACGTTGCGGCACCCTTGCGTCTCCGCGTGTGCCCAGTGCAGCGCTCCCGATCTGGTTTTACATCGACCCCTGGTCCGAAAAGTTGACGGGAAATTTGCTGTTTCTCCGTCGGATCAGCTCGCTCGCATCAGGGCGTTTCTGGAATCGCCACATCGCTCACAGCATTCCCCCGCGACTACCCCATTTTTTCCATCGTAGGGGCTTCCACTCACCCCCGTTCGTGTGGGACGCATAAGCCACTCTGTGGACGCGGGTACGTCCATAGCGATCACATCGATTCGGGTTTGTTCTTTTAGAGGAGGCTGCTTGTGAGAAATTTGGGCATCGGAAAACTTGGGCGCGTAGGCGCGCTCGCTTTTAGCATCGCGTCGTTCGCCGCAGCATGCGGCGACAACGGCGTGACGCCACCGGACGCGGCGCCGGACGCGCCGCTAGCACCGGCGGTGCTCTCCATCATGCCGATGTCGAGCGACTTCGGCAGCGTCGAGGTCAACACGAACTCGACGGCAACCGCATTTACAGTGCGCAACACTGGCGAAGCAGAGAGCGGCGCGATCAACGCCGTCGTCTCCGGCGCCGCCGGTGACTTTCAGGTAGCCAACGGCTGCACGACTCTGGTCGGCGGCGGCACCTGCGTCATCTCGGTCACCTTCCGCCCGACGTCTCCGGGCACGAAGACCGGCATGCTCCTCGTCACCGGCTCGCCCGGTGGCTCCACCATGGCGAACCTGACCGGCGTTGGTAACACCGCCGGCACCCTCCGCCTCACTCCGATGGGCAACCAGTCGTTCGGCGACGTCCTCGTCGGCGCGACCGGCACCGCGAAGGTCTTCACCGTCACCAACACTGGCGGCGTGACCACCGGCACCATCACGGTGCAGGGCGCTGGCGATACCCTCCGCTTCCCGAAGACTGCAGACACCTGCAACGGCATGACCCTCGCTGCAGGTGCGATGTGCTCGTTCACTGTGAACTTCGCTCCGAACTCCTCGGGACCGAAGGCTGCTACCTACGATGTGTCTGCGAACCCCGGCGGCACCGTGACGGCTTCCGTCAGCGGTAACGGCCAGGACCCGGCGGCGCTCACCACCAACTCGACCCTGGTGCCGTTCGGCACGGTCAACGTTGGCGCGAGCAGCTCTCCGACGACCATCGTCTTCACCAACTCCGGCGATGTGAACACCTCTGCTCTGACGATGCCGGTCATCGCGCCGGCTGGTGAGTTCACGATCACCAACGAGAACTGCACCGGCATCGTGCTGCAGGCGAACGGCGCCAACAGCTGCTCGGTGATCGTGACGTTCTCGCCGACCGCCGCGGGCGCTCGTCCGAACCGCACCCTCACCGTGTCGGCGACGACCGGTGGCTCGGTTGCCGTGACCCTCACGGGCTCCGGCAGCCAGCCGGGCGCGCTCACCTCGGCCCCGCCGAGCCGCGCCTACGGCAACGTCAACGTTGGCGCGACGTCGGACTTCACGTTCACCATCACGAACCCGGGCACCACCACGGTGACCGGCGTGACGGCGACGACCAACGCCCCGCAGTACACGATCGTTGGCCCGTCCACCTGCCAGGGTGCGACGCTCGCCGCGAACGGCACCTGCACCGTCACCGTTCGGTTCGCTCCGAACGGCGCTGGTGGCCAGCAGGACGGCACGCTGACGGTCTCCGCGACCGGCGCGTCCGGTTCCGCGATCGTTCCGCTCACCGGCTTCGGTCTGAGCGCGGCGTCGATCTCGATCAGCCCGCCCGGCCAGTTTGGCTCGGCGGTCATCGGCACGTCGGTCATGCGCACGTTCACCGTCACCAACAACGGTGGCACGGCGACGCCGGTTCCGACCGTCACGCTGAACTCGCCCGACTTCTCGATGAACAACGGCTGCACCGCGGCGATCGCGCCGAACGGTGGCACCTGCACGATCGTCGTGACGTTCACGCCGACCGCTCCGGCCGGCACCAAGAACGCGACGCTCGTCGTCATGGCCGGCACCACGGTCAACCACGCGCTGACGGGTGATGCGATCACGAACGCTCAGATCGTGACGAACCCGGGCTCGCTGACGTTCGACCCGACCCTGCTCGGCGACTCGTCCGGCACGCAGACGTTCACGCTCACGAACAACGGCTCGGTCACCACCGGCCCGATCACGATCGTTCGCACGGGCAACGCGGACTTCACGCAGACCAACAACTGCACCACCCTCGCTCAGGGCGCGAGCTGCACCGTCACGGTGACGTTCAGCCCGACCGCGACCGGTAACCGCTCGGCGACGTTCACCGTCAACACGGGCGCTGGCCCGGGTGGTGGCGCTTCGACGGTCGTCAACGGCACCGGCGAGGCTCGCCTCCAGATCATCACGCCGGCGACGAACCCGTACGACTTCGGCACCGTCATGACCGGCCTCACGGCCGACGGCATGGGGCCGAACACGGTCGTCGTCACGATCCGTAACAACACGTCGTCGAACCAGATGCTCGACATGACGGCGCTCAACTCGCCGTTCTCGCAGCACTCGACTGGCTGCGGCGGCTTCTTCCTGCAGTGCTGCACGGACGGAATGACCCTGCTCGCGCGCGGCGGAAACATCTTCGGAATCCCGGCCGACTCGTGCCAGTACACTGTCGAGTTCGCGCCGAACGACTCGCAGAACGGTCCGCAGACCGGTTCGCAGACGTTCTCGATCGGCACGGGCATGTTCGACTCCGTGACGCAGAACTTCCAGGGCGTCGGCAACACCGCGCGCCTGGCGATTTCGCCCGACCCGACCAACTTCGGCTCGGCAGCGAACCCGGTCTCGCTCAACACGAACTCGGCGCCGCAGACGATCACGATCCGCAACATGTCGGCTTCTGCGACGGGTGCGCTCAACGTGGTTGTCCCGTATCCGTTCCACGTGACGGGTGACATGTGCTCGGGCATGACGCTCGCCGCGGGTGGCATGTGCACCCTGACGGTCGTCTACCGTCCAACGGGCGCGTGCCCCGCTGGTGGCATCGACAACACCCTCGACATCACCGTGACGGACCAGTCCGGTGCGGTGCAGGGTGACGCGGCTGCGCTCGACGGTTACTGCAACTCGGCGAACACGGCTCGCAACATCTCCGCCGGGGGTGCCGGTGCGTTCGGGGACACGTTCCTGAACACTACGCCGTCCACGACGTTCACCTTCCAGAACGACTCGTCTGCATTGTCGGCGCCGATCACGGCGGCCGTCAGCGGCAGCCCGCAGTTCGTCCGCCTCCCGGGCGCGGCCGGCGGTACCTGCGGTACGAGCATCCCGCCGACCACCGCGGCAACGGGGAACCCGTGCACGATCATCGTCCAGTTCAACCCCTCGCCGACGTCGCAGGACATGCTCGTGACCGGTACGCTGACCGTCAATGGCCAGGCGCTCCCGCTCTCGGGTACGCCTCGCGCCACGGCGATTCAGCAGTCGGGCCTTACGTTCCTCGGCTCGGAGTCGGTCAACGGTGGCGTCAATGTCGAGACGTGGGTCGCGCGAAACATCTCGAACGACCCCACGACGGTCACCGCGATCACGTCGTCGTCGGCCGAGATCACGATCATCAACAACGGCTGTGGTGGAACGCTCGCGCCCTCGCCGGGGACCGGCGTTCCGGCCGCGGGTAGCACGTGCATGTTCCAGGTTCGGTTCGCGCCGACCACGACGGGCGCCAAGATGGCGAACATCTCCATCGTTGCTCAGGGCGGCGCCCACGGCACGACGGTTGTTCCGGTCACGGCGGCGGGCCTCACGGCTCCGCAGCTCGTGTTCGACCCGGTGAGCTACAACTTCGGCTCGCAGCCGGTCACCGGTGGCGTGGACTTCCGGGACTTCCGCTTGACCAACCTCGGCGAGACGGCGTCGGGTACGGTCACTCTCAGTGGCCTCTCCGGCGCGTTCGCGGTCGTCGGCACCGCCACGCAGTGTGGCTCGATCGCCGCTGGCGCGAGCTGCACCGTCACCGTGCGGTTTGATCCGACCGGTGCTGGCGCAACGAACGGCACGCTGACCGCCACGGCGGCGGTTGTCACGAACGACGTGCCGGGTGATACCGAGACCGCGGCCGTTTCCGGCACGGGCGTCGCCGACACCGTCGGCCTCAGCGTCGAGCAGCAGAGCGCCGCGCTCGCGCCGAACAACCCGGCGCCGGGTTCGTCGAGCGCGTACTACAACGCGACGGTCATCAACCCGACGACGCCGCAGACGATCGATTTCGTCGTCACGAACTCGACGGGTAGCTCGATCGTCCTCGACAACACGATCACGCCGGGCGACTTCGTCCGCGTGACGACGGGGGCGTTCCCAGCCAGCGCGCCGAACTGTGGCACGAGCCTCTCCGGTGGTCTCGGTGGCATGTTCTGCACCGTTCGCATCGCGTTCAACCCGACCAGCACGGGTACGAAGACGGGCACGCTGACGGTGAACTCGAGCCTGAACGTCATCGCCGGTCTCTACGGCTCGGCGTTCCAGAACGCCAACCTCGCCGGCGTCATGAACATCGACTTCGGGAGCCGCGAGATCCAGGTCACGTCGCCGCCGCGCTCGATCACGCTGACGAACAACGGTCCGGCCACGATCGACAACCTGAACTTCGTGCTCGACGTTCCGAATCCGGGCGACTTCACCCTGAGCGGAAGCTGCGTCGGTGCGAACGTTGATCTCGAGCCCACCGAGTCCTGCACGCTCACGGCGACGGTGAACCCGTCCGCCAGCGGCGCACGCTCCTCGCTGGTTCGCATCACGTCGGCGAATGGCCTGAGCAGCTCGCTCACGCTGCTCGCCAGCGGCACGAACCACCCGCAGGTGTCCGTTGCTCTCAGCAGCGGCACGGTCACCGAGACCCGCGTTGTCGCCGGCGTCGACGCGACGCCGACCGTCTACACGGTCTCGAACGTCGGAGGCGCGACCACCACGACCAGCGCTCTGGACATCGTGCTGGCCGGTACGGCTGAGGAACTCCGCCAGTTCGTGTTCACGACGACTGGCCTGACCAACCCGTGCGCGGTGACCACTCCCGGTCCGGGTCGCACGGCGGCAACGAGCGTGACGCCGACCACGGCGCGCACGACTCTCGCTGCGGGCGCGAGCTGCCAGATTGGCATCCTGTTCAACCCGACCGAGCTCGTGACTGGCGCGAGCGTTGACCTCGTGGTCACGGACGCGAACACGTTCGACCCGCCGGTGACGATCACGAACGCGCTGACGGGTACGTCGACGGAGCCGGTCACCACGCCGTCGCCGGTGTCGATGGGCACGAACACGAATCGCAACATCGTGTTCACGAACAACTCGAGCGTCGCGACGTCGCCGCTCGACACGTCGGTTGCCGACACCTCGGAGCCCCCGGGTACCCCCCGCATGCTGTCGGTGATCAGCGATGGATGCGTTGGTCAGTCGATTGCGCCGGGTGCTTCGTGCACGATCGTCGTGCGCGTGACCCCTGACATGTCGATCGCGAACCCGCCGACGTTCATGAGCGGTCTGGTCGAGATCTACGGTACGATCACGACGTCGACCCCGCCGTTCGCGGCAGCCATCACGCACCCGCTTGACAGCGCTGCCGCTGGCGCTGCCGTCGCGGTTCGCGCGAACCTCACGCCCTGATCTAGAGCGTAGGTAGTTCTCTGCCCCCTTCCGCGAAGAGCGGAAGGGGGTTTTGTTTTTTCGGCGATCACTCCCGACGCATTTTCGAGCGATCGCTCCGGACTTCACCTCCCCCGGCGACGGCAAGCTCTGTTACTGTCCCGTCCGTATCTGAAGTGGACGGGTGGTCCACGGATACCCGGCTCGTACCCCTGCGAAGGGCGGAGCCGTACTAGAAGGCCAGTCTTCGAGTCCTGGGGGAGAATTTCATGCGTCAGCTACTTTGTGCGTTGCTCGTAATCGGTGCGTCGGCGTGTTCCGACGAGGATGGTCAGGTCGTCAAGTTCGAGGTCCGCGATGTCGCGGTGACGACGGCGGAGGACACGCCGCTGTCCGTTCAGGTGCCGGTCACTGCGAACACGCAGGTGCAGGCCACCGTCACCACGCAGCCGGCGCACGGCACGATCACGACTGACAGCGGCGGCGCTGCCGCGATCTACACGTACACGCCCACGGCGGACTACTCGGGTCCGGATCGGATCTCGGTCAGCTTCAACAACGGCGACGAGACGCTCGTCGGCAACATCGACATCACCGTCACCCCGGTGAACGATAGCCCGATCGCTGCCCCCGATAGCTTCGCGTCGGGCTTCGCGGCCCCGCTGACGGTCACGACGACCACGCTCCTCATGAACGACTCCGACGTCGACGGCGGCGGAGCTCTCACGGTCACCGGCGTCGCCGCCGGCACCCACGGCAGCGTCTCGCTCAACGGCGGTAATGTCGTGTTCATGCCCGAGGCCGGCTACCAGGGCATCGCGACCTTCACGTACACGGTGTCCGATGGCAGCGCGTCCGCCCACGGCGACGTCACGGTCACCATCGGCAACAACACGCCGCCGATCGCCACCCCCGACACCGTCGCTGGAATGGAAGACACGGCGGCGATGATCAACATCGCGACGCTCCTCGCGAACGACACCGATCCGAACATGCAGACCCTCGCGATCCTCGGCGTCAGCAACGCCACCCGCGGCACCGCGTCGATCGTGGGCACCCAGGTCCGGTTCGTACCGGACGGCAACTACTTCGGCCCGGCGACGTTCCAGTACACCGTCACCGACGGTGCGGACACCTCGCTCGGTACGGTCACGGTGAACCTCGCCGCGGTCAACGACGCTCCGCTCGTCGTCAATGACTCGGGCTTCGACGCGACCGAGGACACGATGTTCACGTTCACGGCCGCCCAGCTGATCGGCAACGACACCGATGTCGATGGCGACAACCTCCGCATCACCGCGGTGAGCAACGCCGTCGGTGGCGTGGTCGCGCTGCCGGCGAGCGCCGTCGGCGACACGGTCACGTTCACCCCCACGCCGAACTACAACGGCGTCGCGTCGTTCACGTACACGGTCTCGGACGGCACCACCACGGCGACCGGCACGGTCTCGATGACGATCGCTGCGGTCAACGATGCGCCTGTCGCGGTGAATGACACCCGGATGGGCACCGAGGACACGGTCGCCACCATCCCGGCCAGCGCGCTGACCGGCAACGACACCGACGTCGATGGCGACACCGTCACGGTGACCGCGGTCAGCGGCGCCACCAACGGCACGGTCTCCCTCACGGGCGGCAACGTCACGTTCACGCCGCCGGCTGATTACAACGGCCCGGCGTCGTTCACGTACACCATCTCGGACGGCACCCTCTCGTCGACCGCCACCGTGACGCTGACCATCGCTGCGGTCAACGACGCACCGCTCGCATTCGACGACACGCTGACCACCAACGAGGATGTCCAGGTCGTCGCGAACATCGGCATCAACGACATCGACATCGACGGCCCGGCCCTCACGGCGTCGACGCTCGTCGCGCCGACCAACGGCACGGTGACGTACGTCGGCACGATGGCGACGTACGTGCCGAGCCTGAACTTCAGCGGCCAGGACAGCTTCACGTACACCCTCAGCGATGGCGCTGGCGGTACCTCGACGGCCGTCGTGTCGATCACCGTGTTCCCGGTCAACGATCCCCCCGTCGTGACGAACGATACGGTCGGCGTGGCCGAGGATGGCACCGTGACGCTCGACCCCGTCGCCAACGACACCGATGTCGACGGCGGCGCACTCTCGATCGTGTCGATCACGACCCCGGCAAACGGCACGGCGACGTTCACCGGAAACAACGTCACGTACACGCCGGCCGCGAACTACAACGGTGCCGACTCTATTCGGTACACCGTCTCGGACGGCGCCGGTGGTCAGACGACCGGCACCATCACGATCGGCGTCGGGCCGGTCAACGACGCGCCGCAGGGCTTCGCCGACGTGTACTCGATGGACGAGGACGTTCCGCTCGTCATCTCCGCCGCCGCCGGCACCCTCGCGAACGACACGGACGTCGACAATGCCTCGTTGAGCGCGGTGCTCGTGACCACGCCCAGCTTCGGCGATGTCGTGTTCAACGCGAACGGCAGCTTCACGTACACGGTCCGCCCCAACGAGCCGTGCAACCTGGTCGACAGCTTCCTGTACTACGCGACCGACGGTCAGCTGATGTCGCAGCAGATCACGGTGACGATCCAGATCAACCGCACACCGCTCGTGCAGTACGACTACTTCTACCTGCCGTACGACTATGAGACGTACTACAACGATACCAACACCCCGTCCTACCCGCCGTTCGGCACCAACGACCTCATCAACCGAAGCGTGCTCGAGAACGACTTCGACATGAACGGCGACCTGATGACTGCACAGCTGGTTCAGGGCCCGCAGTCCGCGTCGAACTTCCAGTTCAACTCGGACGGCACGTTCAACTACACGTTCGCCTCGAACCAGGTCCAGTACGACGAATTCACCTACGTCGTGACCGACGGTGTTCTGACCAGCGATGTCTCCACCGTCTACGTGACGAACTACGACTACTGCGGAGCAAACTGCAATGTCTTCGTGACGGCGGCGGGTGGCTCGACGCGCTTCGTCGACCGCGAGCAGATCGACCGGCAGCGCGAGGCCTTCAGTCACGTGCAGCGCTGCTGCGTCCCGGACAACGGCAGTGGCGGCAACAACTACGGCTTCGCCCGCACGATCAACGGCGGCCAGGGCTGCATCGTCCCGGACTTCGACGTCCTCGTCCTCAACGACAGCGTCTTCGTCGACCAGTAGCGCTGGCGAAACGCGCCCCATGGTATGAGGGGCGCGTGACTGGACGTCATCTTCAAATCGCGAGCTCGCTTGTCTGCGGGCTCGCGATGGTGTTTTCGGCCTGTGGAAAGAAGGCGAGCGAGAAGAAGTCGCGCGTCGTCACCGTCCGCAACGTGTCGCTGGCGGTGCCTGAAGCATTGCCAGGCGAGGTTCACCTCGCCGTAACGGGTGCCGGCGTGGTCCCGCCACCGATGCAGCGCATCACGCCGCGCGTCGCGGAGCACGTCGCGATCCTCGCCGGCGTGGACTTCCGTCGCACCGCTGACGCACCGCTGACCGAACCGGCGCAGCTGACGCTCGACCTGGATCCGTCCACGTTGCCGGCCGGCCGCACGGTGAGCTCCGTCCTCGCGGTGAGCCTCGAGCCGACCGGGAACCTCGCGACGCTCGTCCCCACCGTCGTGGGCAACAAGCTCACCGTCACGCTTCCGCAGCTGGGCGCGGTGCTGTTCGTGACCTCCGTGCCGGGAGCGCTCCTGCTCGGCACGCCGGGCCTCGTGCTCGGTGGTACGTCGAAGATCCTCGCCGCCGCCGACTGCCCGGGCTGGATCGCTCCCGATGCGCCGCAGACCGCGGCGATCGCGAAGGACCCGGCCAAGTTCTCGATCGACGACAAGAAGACGCTCCGGCTCGTGCCTCCGCTGACGGTGACCGAGATCGACGAGAGCGGGCAGTCACGCACCTCCGAAGAGATCCTCAAGCGCGGATCCGGCGACGCGATCAACGCCAGCGTGGTGTACGCGAGCCTGCTCGCCGCCAAGGGATACTCGGTGCGGCTTGCCGGCGGCCATGCCGTCTACAAGCGCGGGGAGCTGGTGCACAAGGGCTTTCACCAGTGGGCCGAAGCCATCATCGACGGCACGCCGTACTACGTCGAGACGCTCGATGGAGAGCCACGCCTGATCCCGGTCACCGAGGCTCGGGAGCAGCGTCAGCTCAAGGTTCACCGCACGTGCGCCAGGACCGCGCCGGGTGTGACGGGAGATCCGTTCGAAACCGTGGACGCGACGATTCGCTAGAGGACGTTGTGGTTCGTCGTCTGGAACAGGACGCGACCGGTGCGCTCCGCTCCGATCGGCCACGGCCCGCCCGGGGTCCACGACAGCAGGCGCGTGCGCATCGACGAGGTTCCGTGCAGTGTGACCGCGTCGACCTCGGTCTGGAATTCGCCGGGCAGCGCTCTCCCGAACGCGCCGGGTAGCACGGGCAGGTGAAGCCATGCGTTCCCGTCGCCATCGGAGTGGAACGCGCTGGCGAGCGTCCACGGGACCCCGTCGACGAACAGCGTCACGATCGCCGACTCGGGGATGACGCCGTCGCGGCCGTGGAACCAGTTGACCTCGCGTTTCGCCACGTCGAGCGCGGGCGGCCGCACGAGCGAATCGATCAGCTCGCCGAAGTCCACCAGCGTCAACGTGGTCGCCGGACCCCACGAGATCACGTGGTGTAGGCCGGTGCGCCTTCCCGTCCCGAGATCGTCGAGCTGGGTGACGAGGGTGGCGTCGGGATGCACGGGGACCGGCGTGAGCATCGAGGCCATGCCGTTGCTGGCGAACATGACGGTGTTTCCGATGCCCTGCGTGTCGAGCATGAGGTCGCGCCCGACGAGCAGCTGCCGCACCTCGAGGAAGCCGATCGAGATCGGGACGCTGGTGGCGATGACGCCCGTCTCCGCGCGGAGGTACGGCTCCGAGAACGTGATGCTGGCGCCTTCCGACAGCCGTTGACCTGGGAGGAAGATGAACTTGTCGGGCGTGTCGATGAACTGCTTGCGGCTCACGAGGAGTAAGTCGGTCAGGCCCCCGTCGCAGACGGTGAGCGCGGTCCGGAGGCCGAACGGTGTCTCGATGCCGGTGACGAAGCTCGGGAAGCCGCGATCGCACGTGGTGTAGAGCCAGTACGTCGAGCCGTCCGGTGCCGCGGGCGCGCGGAGCGTGACCATCACCTGCTCGACCGGGACGGGCGGCGGTCCGATCGTCAGCTCGTCGCCGGGCTGGATGTCGAGGTACGACCACAGCGAGCCATCCGACGCGACCACGGTCACCGAGCTGCCCGCCGGGACGAACGCGTTGGCCGTGCCGTCGTCGCGCGTGCGCGTGACGAGCGCGATCGAGTCATCCGGGTTCAAGAAGATCACCGGTCGGCCGGCAGCGGCATTGCCCGGAAGGTTGTTCGGCTGTGGCCAGTACTGCACGCGAACGAGCCCGGTGGTCGGTCCGTCGTCGCCACCGGCGTCGGAGGGTGCGGGTAACCCGTCGCCGCATGCTGCGAGCCACGGCAGCAGGAGCAACGCGGCGCGCATCACCATCGAGGATACCCGACCTTTCGACGTATGCTGGGATCGTGAGCGAGGACCGGCGTCGTATCGGGGTCTACGGTGCGACCCTGGTCGGGCTCGGCGGAATCATCGGTGGAGGAATGCTGATCCTCGCCGGCGTCGCGTTCAGCATGGCCGGACCCGCCGCGATCCTCGCGCTCGCGCTCGACGGTGTCGTCGCGTGGCTCACCGCGATGAGCGTCACCGAGATCTCGGTGGCGTTTCCGGAGTCGGGCGGTGCGTACACGTTCGCGAAGAAGGTGCTCAGCGTGCGGGCGGCATTCGTCGTCGGCTGGGTGCTGTGGTTCGCGTACATCGTCGCGGGAGTGCTCTACGCGCTCGCCTTCGCGGCGTTCACCGTGATGCTCCTGCGCGCGGGCTGCGAAGGCGTGGGGCTCGGTACCGACTGGCTGGATTCGCGCACGATGGTGCTGCTGCTCGCCGTGCTCGCGACCGCGGGCTACTCGATCGGGCTCGTCCGCACGAGCTCCGGTGGTGGCCAGTGGGTGACGATCGGCAAGGTCGTCCTGTTCCTGATCCTGATCACCGCGGGTGGGATCGCGATGGTCCGCCAGCCGGTCGACGACATCCCGGGTGAGCTCGATGGCTTCTTCTCCGGTGGATTCGACGGCCTGATCCTGGCGATGGGCCTCATGTTCATCTCGCTCCAGGGGTTCGAGATGGTGTCGGCGATCGCCGGCGAGATCAAGGAACCGCGGAAGACGATCCCGAGGGCGATCTTCGGCTCGCTCGCGATCTCGCTCGCGATCTATGTACCGCTGCTGTTCCTCGTCGCGACCGCGGGTGTCGACGGCGGCCACATCAACGAGCTCGCGGCCGCGAATCCTGACACGGTGGTCGCGGCGGCAGCGCGGCAGTGGATGGGAGGGCCCGGGTACTGGTTCGTCGTCACCGCGATCGCGCTCGCGACCCTGTCGGCACTGCAGGCGAACCTCCTGACCGCGTCGCGGATCGCGTATGCGATGGCCCAGGATCACGCGCTGCCCGCGGTCGTGGAGCGAACGCACCCGACGCGTGGCACGCCGGTGATGGCGATCTACGCGACGGCGCTCGCGACGGTCGCCATCATGTTCATGCTCCCTGACCTGGCGAGCGCAGGCGCCGCGGCGAGCTTGATCTTCTTGCTCGCGTTCGCGCTCACGCACGTCACCGCGTACCTCGCGCGCAAGCGCGGCGGGCCGCGAGCCGTCGAGGGTGGCTATCGCTCGCCGTGGTTCCCGGTGGTGCCGATCGTCGGTGGTCTTGCGTGCGC
Organism: Deltaproteobacteria bacterium; assembly: GCA_013813765.1. Taxonomy (GTDB): domain Bacteria; phylum Myxococcota_A; class Polyangia; order Haliangiales; family Haliangiaceae; genus JABFXX01. The sequence continues at coordinate 13,879 of JACCRC010000411.1, forward strand.
GGGTCTGGGAGTGTTCCAGGCGATCGTGGTTCCGGAGGCGGGCAAGATCCTCCTGATCTGGCTCGGCCTCGGCGTGATGCTCTACATGGCGCTGTTCAAGGGCCGTGCGGAGGCCGCGGATGCCTCGGCGGAGGCCCTCGATCCGCGGCTGAACCGGCTCCGCGGAAAGAACCCTCTCGTCCTGCTGCCGATCGCGAATCCCAAGAGCGCGCGCGGGCTCGTCGAGATCGCGAATGCGCTCGCGCCGACGGAGTTCGCGCGCGTGCTCGTGCTGACGATCGTCCGCGCGGCGAGGGGAGGGCAGGGTGACTCACTGCTGCAACTCGCCGATGCACAGGAGGCGGTTCGCGAGGCCCTCAGCGCATCGTACTCGGCGGGACACGCACCCGAGGCGCTGATCACCGCGGCGTCCGATCCGTGGCTGGAGATCAAGCGGATCGCCGAGGAGCACGCCTGCCAGAGCTTGCTGCTCGGGTTGCCGCGCGTGCTCGCGCCTGCGCTCGACCGGCAGCTCGAGGACCTCGTCAACGAGGTCGACTGCGACGTCACGCTGATGCACGCGCCCGACGAGTGGAAGATCACCGAAGCGAAGCGCGTCCTGGTTCCGATCGCGGGGAAGAGCGACGAGCAGGAGCTACGGTCGCGGATCCTCGCGACGATCTCGCGCGAGGCGCCACGCGAGATCGTGTTCATGTCGGTCGTCCCGACGACCGCCGATGACGATGTCGCCAACGCGGCGCTGCGCAACCTCGCCCGGCTCGCAGAGATGAAGATCCCCGGCACGCGCAGCGTCGAGATCGTGCGCGCCGACAACGTGGCAGCGGCGATCCTCGCCGAGGCGGCGAAGTGCGACCTCGTCGTGCTCGGCATGCGGCGCGCGCGCACCGGCAAGAAGCAGCTCGGGACGATCAACCGCACGGTCGTCGCCGACGCGCCGTGCGCCGTGATGTTGCTCTCGACGAAGGGCCAGATCGGTGTCGCCGAATTCACGCGGCCGATCAGCGATCTCGCGCAGCTCGTGCCGTTCGTGCCGAAGCGGGACGCGAGCGGCGACTGATCGCTACCTGCACCAGGGATTCGCGACGAGGCCGTTCGTGAGCGTGACCGTGTCGGTGAACGCCTGGCCGGAGAAGCTGAGGTTCACGGTGACCGTGCACGATTGCTCGTCGCCGGTGAACGTCACGGCACCGGCCGACGCGGGGAGCGTGCCGATCAGCCGCGCCTGCTGGTCATAGCGGCGGTAGTACGCGCACTTGTCCCGCACGTTTCCGAACATCGGGACCGGGCAGTTCGCCGCGGGCTGGATCGAGTGCGTGCCCGTCGGGCACACGCCGCCCATGAAGCTATCGAGCGCGATGATCACCTGGCTGCCCTGCGTACCGAGCGCGGCCTCGAAGTCGTTCGCGACGCCGCACGCGATCGCACCCTGCGTATCCGTGACGGAGTAGAGGCGTGTGCTCGACGTGCCAAGGCTGCGCGTCCTGCCCGTGAAGTTCATGTACTGGATCGACGGTGGCATCGATCCATCGGGCAGGTTCCCACCGCCGTCGTCACCGCCACCATCTCCGCACGCGGCGAGCGCGAGGAGCACCGTCGAGGTTCTGAGCCACATGGGGCCCGCGTATCAGGTCGGGTTCTGGCCGGTCAAGTGCTTAGCGATGATGCGGCGCTGGATCTGACCGGTTCCCTCGAAGATGTCGTAGATCTTCGCGTCGCGGTACCACTTCTCGACGGGATGACCGGGCTCGAGCGCCTCCTCGCCGAGGAGGACCATCGCGCGGGTCGTCACGTACTGCGCGGTTCGTGCACCGTGCGCCTTGGAGGCCGAGGCCTCGGCGACGTTATCGAGGTGATGGTCCGCCATCCACGCGGCCTTGTGCGCGAGCAGGCGTGACGCCGTGATCTCCATGTTCATCTCGGCGAGCTCGAACATGATGTGCTGGTGGCTCGCCATCGGCGTGCCGTGCAGCGATCCGCCGCGCACGCGATCGAGCAGAAACTCGTACGCGGCGCGCGCGATGCCGACCGACTGACTGCCGACGACCGGGCGCGTGGAGTCGAGCATCTTCTTCGTGTCGCCGAGGCCGCCCGAAGCCGAGCCTCCAGCGCCGAGCATCATGTCCTTGTGGATGCGGACGTCCTCGAAGTGGACCTGCGCGGTCTCCGATGCGCGGATGCCGAGCTTGGTCTCCTTCTTTCCCGGGATCAGACCCGGCGTGTTGCGAGGCACGATGAAGCCGCGCACGCCGGCGCGGCCCGCGGTCGGCTCGGTCTGCGCCCACACGACGTACACGTTCGCGGACTGGCCGTTCGTGATCCACTGCTTGCTGCCGCGGATGATCCAGTGGTCGCCGTCGGCGCGCGCCGAGGTGTTGAGACCCGAGATGTCCGAGCCGGTCGACGGCTCCGACAGCGCCATCGCGGCGACGTGGATGTGTCCCTTCTCGTCGGTGCCCGCGAGCAGCTTCTTGAACTCCTGCTTCTGCTCGTCGGTCCCCATGCGCGCGACCGGCGAGCACGCGAGGCCCGAGCCGCCGAGTGCGAGCGCGATACCGGCGCAGCCCCACGCGAGCTCCTCGCTTGCGGCCACGGCGAGTCGCGCCTGGCTCTTCGGCTTCTTCGGATCGGGATCTTCGTCGACGCCGGTGAGCTTCTTGCGTCCGTCGAGGAGCGCGCTCTGCGTGAGCCCGAGCGCCTGCGCGGACTTCATCAGTCCCCACGGCATCGACTCCTCGGCGTCGTGCTTCATCGCGATCGGTCGCATCTGCTGCGTCGCGAACGCGCCGAGCATCTGCCGGATACCGGAGAACAGGGGATTGTCGTGGAAGAGGTCCATGGTCGTTACTCCTTGGTTCCCTTGAGCGAGAGCACGCGACCGAGCCGCTCGTCGCCGTACAGCGCCTCGAAGGCGCGCGCGTCGCGCATCAGCTTCTCGACGGGGTAGTCGTTGACGAAGCCGTAGCCGCCGAAGATCTGCACGGCATCGATCGTCGACTTCGCGACGGTGTCGCCGGCGAGCACGCGCGCGCGACTCGCGAGGTCATGCGCGCCTGGCAGACCCTTGTCGATCGCCCAGGCTGCGTGCAGTGCGCACAGGCGCGCCGCGTGTGCCGTGGTGAGCGCGTCGTCGCGCAGCCGGATCACGGACTCGAAGTTCCCGATCGGCTGGCCGAACTGGATGCGCTCCGATGCGTACTGGCCGGCGTGCTCCATCGCCGCGGTCGCGACACCTGCGGCGCGCGCCGCGAGCGATGCGCGAGCCCAGGTCAGCACCTCGGCGCTCGCCTTGACCGCGGCATCACCGCGCGCGAGCACGAAGTCCGCGGGGACCTTGAACGCGTCGAGCGTTGCGGTGCCCCACTTCGCCGCGCGCCAGCCGCTCGGCGTGATCGCGTCGCGCTTCATGCCCGTGGTCGGCGCGAGGAACAGAAGACCGCCGGCGGCGATGAGCACGTGCGATGCGGTCGCGAGCGCGGGCGCCGGCCCGATCTTTCCGGTGACGCGAAGGTCGTCACCCTCGGACGTGATCGTCAGGTTGCCGCGGCTGTCGTGGACGAAGGTCGCGAGCCCGCCCGACGCGAGCGACGCGAACAGCGCCTGCTTCGCGGCGGCGGTTCCCCAGCGCCCGACCGCCAGCGCCGGTTCGACGTTGGTCTCGAGCAACGCGGCGAGCGCCGCACATCCGCGCCCGAGCTCGAAGCCGCGCAGGGCTCGGGTCAGGTGCGAATATTCCCCATCCAGGAGGCCATCCGCATCGGCGGGCACGGCGTCGAGGAAGAAGCCCAGCTCGCCGCCGAGGGCGGTCAGGCGATCTGGAGCAGCACCAGCGCGGTCCGCATCTGCCGCCCAGCCGCGGAGGTCGCGGTCGGAGAGCTTGCGAACCGTCTGGACGATCAGGTCTTGCTCAGCGTCGAGCGCGAAGTCCATGCGGGGAGTCGTACCGCAGAAACAGTCAGCGTGGACTGCAAAAGTTCTGAGGTCGGGTGACATCTCGCTTACATGCGTTGCCGCGTTTCGCGGTGTTTCGCTGATTCCGGAACCACCCCCACTCTGGCAAGGTCTCGCGATGGCAGTTGCTGCACACCGCGTCGACCCCGCGCCCGAGGAGTGCGCGCAGGAGCAAGTGGACGTGTGCGACCTGTGCGGCGGCACGTCGTTCAAGCCGCGCAAGGAGTGGAAGGACATCTTGATGTTCGGCCCCGAGACCTGGCGGCTGGTCGAGTGCGAGGGCTGCAACCTTCACTTCATCAACCCGCGTCCCACGCGTGAGGCGATCGGCGCGTTCTACGGTGGGGACTATCCCGCGCACTTCGCGCCCGCGACGAAGCCAAAGCCGTGGCACGTCCAGCAGTCGAGCAAGGATGCCGACCCCAGCCTGCTGTGGCGCATGTACATCCATCTCCGGCAGGACCTGTCCTGGTATCGGTTCCCGAAGTGGCACGGCGATGGCCGCGTCCTCGACGTCGGATGCGGCAGCGGTGGTCGCTACCTCGACGTGCTGAAGGGCCTCGGCTGGACGACGCACGGAGTCGAGCCATCGGCCGACGCGATTGCCGGCGCGGTCGCGAAGGGACACAACGCGGACGTCGGCAGCGCAGAGGAGCAGTACTTCCCCGACCAGAGCATGGACGTCGTCACGATGTGGCACGTGCTCGAGCACTGCCACTCGCCGACGCAGGCACTCGCGAGCTGCTTTCGCCAGCTACGCCCGGGCGGCCAGCTCTCCCTGTGCGTGCCGAACTACAACAGCCTGCAGGCTGCGGTGTTCGGCCGCTACTGGTGGAGCTGCGATGCTCCGCGGCACCTGTTCCAGCTCACGCGGAAGACGATCCGCCGGTACCTCGACCAGGCCGGCTTCCGCGTCCTCAAGCTCACCACGCGCACCGGGGCGACCAGCTGGCAGCGCGCGTTCCGCCACATGATCAACGGCGTGTTCGGGACGAAGTACGCGAAGGATTCGAGCGTCCTGGTCTCGCTCTCGGATCCGTTCGTCGCCTTCTTGTCGGCATTCCGGTTCTTCGGGGTCGGTGCGGAGCTCCGCATCATCGCCGAGCGCCCGGCGTAGAGTCATCGAGCCGGCCGGCGCAGGACGGGCACGCGATCCGACGTGCGAGTTCGCTCGAGTGAGCGCGGTCTGTCGTCCACCACCCGCGAATCCGGCGCTGTCGGGTGCTTGCGCGGCGGCGTTCCTGGCATGACCCGCGCATGGCTGGTCGACCTGCGCGACGTCCTTTCGCTGCGTAGTGGAGGCGTCCGTGTTCGATACTGTTACGAATGAATCGATTCTCCTCGTGGACGACGACGGCGACACCGGCATGCTGCTGGGCGAAGGCCTGCGCAGCCGAGGATTCCGCGTTCAACTCTTTGACTCGGCGAGCGCATGTCTGGCGTCCCTTGATCAAGCGCACGTTGGCGTGGTGGTGACGGACGTCCAGATGCCCGGCATGTCGGGGATCGAGCTGTGCAGCATCCTCCGGGCACGTTATCCCCTGGTCGTTCCGATCGTCCTGAGCGGCCTGGACACGTCCAAGACCTCCGAGGCTGCCGCGGCGTCAGGTGCCTTCGCCTTCCTCGCAAAGCCCACAAAGCTCACCCGCCTCGCTTCGGTCATCCGCGAGGCCTTCGAACACGCTCGACAGCTCGCCCTCGACCCCACGAACTAGACGCTTGAATTTTCGCGTCGAACTCCGCGTCGTTCCGGGGGAATGAACGAAACGCCGGAGCGGACACCTGCTTGCTCCGTGCAAGCCACTCGGGCAACATCAGGCAATTGACCGTGGGCGCGCTACAGGTGCTGCTCGTCGAGCGTGACCCACACGTTCGTGAGCTCGAGACGCACTTCCTCGAGCAAGCTGGTTTCGCGGTCAATGCCGCGATCGATGGCCAGACGGCGCTGGAGCTGGCGATCAGCCTGCAGCCACATGTGATCGTCACCGAGGTGCTGCTCGGTCGGGTCGACGGGCTGGCACTCTGTCGTCAGCTGAAGTCGAATCCAGCGACAAAGAAGATCCCGGTCGTCGTGTTCAGCATCCTCGCGGCGAACATGCGCGCGAAGGAGGCCGGCGCCGACGCATTTCTCATGAAGCCGTTGGCCAAGGAACGGCTCCTCGGCGTCATCCACACGCTCGTGCCGTCGCCGGGCCTCGCCAGCGCTCAGGAGAGCCGATGACCGAAACCAGTGACACCGCGCGCTTCAAGCCGGCCCCCCTGGGACGGATCACCAGTGGCAGCGTGCAGCTGGACGCGATCCTCGGAGGAGGCTTCCCGTCGAACTCGATCAACATGCTGATGGGGGAGCCCGGCAGCGGCAAGACGATCCTCGCCGAGACCTTGATCTTCGCCAACGCATCAGCCGACGGGCGACCGATCCTGTACCTGACCACGCTGTCCGAGCCGCTCGAGAAGGTGGTGCGATATCTCCAGCAGTTCAGCTTCTACGACGACGAGAAGCTGATGTCGGGGGCCATTCGCTACGAGTCGCTCGGCGAGGAGCTCGCGAAGAACGGCATCAGCGCCCTCGTTCCGAAGCTGCGGGAGATCATCAAGACGATGTCCCCGAAGATCATCGTCATCGACTCCTTCAAGGCGATCCACGATCTCAGCACGTCGTTGCCCGAGATGCGCCAGATGCTCTACGAGGTCTCCGGTCTGCTGACCGCCTACGAGGTCACCGCCTTCTTCCTGGGCGAGTACAGCGAGGACCAGATCCCGTCGTACCCCGAGTTCGCCGTGGCCGACGCGATGGTGGAGCTCGCCCGCAAGAAGCAGGGCACGCGGGACGAGCGGTATCTTCGCGTGCTCAAGCTGCGCGGCAGCAACTACCAGGAAGGCCTGCATGCGTTCCGGATCACCGAGGACGGCCTCCACGTCTTTCCGCGGCTGACGAGCCCCGATATTCCGATGCGGTACACGGCCAACAACGAACGCCTCTCCACCGGCGTCGAGGGCCTCGACAGGATCATGCAGGGCGGGGTTTGGGCCGCGGGTGCGACGTTGCTCGAGGGCCCGACCGGGGCGGGCAAGACCACTCTGGCACTGCAATTCATTCTCGAGGGTCTGAAGCGCGGGGAGTCTGGGCTCTACGTCAACTTCCAGGAGAACCCCACCCAGCTCGCGCGTAGCATCGAGAGCCTAGGCTGGAACTTCGACGAGGCGCGGAAGAAAGGCCTGCATCTGCTCTACGCCTCGCCGGTCGAGCTGCAGATCGACAGCATCCTCGTCGAGCTGTTCCGGACCATCAAGGAACATGACATCCGGCGCGTGGTCGTGGATTCGATCGGTGACCTGATCGTCGCGGCGAGCGATCTGAATCGCCTCTACAGCTATCTGTATGCGCTCGTGCAGCACTTCATCGCCCGTCGCGTGGTGTGCATGATGACGCTCGAGACCACGAGCGCGGGCGTGGTTCCGATGGAGGGTCAGATCAGTGCCCTCACCGATGCCATCCTCCGTCTCGGCGTGGAGCTGGATGGAGGCAAGGCGCGGCGCACGCTGCAGATCGTCAAGGCACGCGGCACGAATCACGACCTCGACGTTCAGGAGCTTCGCATCACGTCACGTGGCGTCGAGGTGGGATGACGTGCTTCGTCCGGACGAGCAACGGCTCCAGCAGTTTCGTCGCCTCACGGAAGTGAGCCGGGCGCTCACGTACGCGATCACGTCGGAGGAGGTCCTGCGGCTCGCGACCGAGCGTGCCGCAGAGCTGCTCGAGACGCCGAAGTCGATCCTGTTGCTCACCGACGACGAAGGGGCCCTGTCCGTGCGTGCGTCGTTCGGGCTCGGCGAAGACGTGACGCGGCGCTACCACGAACCGCTGAACGAGACGCTCATCAACCAATTGCAGCAGCTACTCGGGGTCCCGCCCGAACGATTCCTCGGAGTCCCGATGGTCGTCGGTGGAGAGGTCACGGGACTGCTGGCGGTCGCGCTCCCGCCGGGGGCGTCATCGAGCTCGCCCGAGCACGAGTGGTTGCTGTCCGCGGTCGCGGATCAAGCTGCAGTCTCGCTCGAGAAGACCCGTCTGGAGGAGCGCGGGAAGTTTCGCGACCGTCTCATCGGGATCGTGAGCCATGACCTGCGAACCCCGATCGGCGTGATCTTGATGGGCGCATCGATGCTGCTCGAGACCGAGGTGAACCACCTCGACGCGAACGCGCTCAAGGTCCTCTCCCGGATTCGATCATCGGCGGAGCGCGCATCTCGCATGATCATCGATCTCCTCGACTACACCCAGGCGCACCTCGGCGGCGGGATCCGCGTCGAGCGCAAGCCTGGTGACGTCCACCTGCTCGTTCGCCAGGTCGTCATGGACTTCGAGGCGGCGTATCCCGACCGCGACTTCGAGGTCGTCCACGAGGGTGACCCGCACGCAGACTTCGACGCGGACCGCATGGCGCAGGTCGTGGGAAATCTCGTCTCGAACGCCGTGCAATATGGTGCGGCCGGGACGCCGGTACGAGTGGCGCTGCGCGCACAGGGCGAGAGTGTGCTGATCAGCGTGCAGAATCGCGGGCGAGTGATTCCCCCGGAGCACCTGCTGAACATCTTCGAGCCCATGCAGCAAGTCGACCCGCACGCGAGCCACAGCCGCAGCGTCGGCCTCGGGCTCTACATCGTCGACAACATCGTGAGCGCCCACGGCGGCGACATTGCCGTCGAGTCAACCGAGCGAGAGGGCACGACCTTCACGATCCGGTTCCCGCGCCGCGCCGCCGTCAGTCGGTGATCGCCCACGATCGATGTTCCACTCGCCACGACGCCGCTGGATCGGTACGCTCCGCGCATGAGGGAGAAGCACGATCACGCGCGCGCGCATCTCGCAGGAGCGCTCTGCGTGCTCGTCGCCTGCGGCGGCTCCAAAGGCACACCAGTCGACGGCCGCGGCGGAGACGGCGGCGATCCTGATGCCACTCCGACGACCGACGCCGCACCCCCGAGCGCGTTCTGCCAGCCGACGCCACCTCCCGCGGGGATGACGTTCTACGTCGCGGTCGGCGGCAGCGACGCGGCGAACGGCGCCGAGCTCACGCCGTGGGCGACGATCGAGCACGCCGTGTCGACGGTCCCTGACGGCAGTGTGGTGCTGGTCAAGCCGGGGACGTACTCGGGGCGGATTCGCATGGATCGCCGGTTCGCACAGGGGATCGTCGTCCGCTCCGAGATGCCGTATCTGGCGCGGCTGCGCCATGCCGGGACGGTGATCACGATCTACACCGGCGAGGGCATCGCGATCGAGGGCTTCGACATCGCGCACAGCGGTCCAGGCGGCGCACTCGTGGTGCAGATCCAGGATCTGATCCCCGGCGCTGATGCGGTGTCGCGGATCACGCTGCGTAACAACGTCATCCACGACAGCTTCGACAACGACCTCCTCAAGATCAACAACGGCGCGCGCGAGATCGTCGTCGAGGGCAACGTCTTCTACAACCAGTCAGGCTCCGACGAGCACATGGACGTCAACAGCGTCACGAACGTGACGATCCGCGGCAACGTGTTCTTCAATGACTTCGCCGGCAGCGGCCGGGTGAATGGCAACGACACGTCCGGGTTCATCGTGATCAAGGACTCCAATGGAAACAGCGACGGCGTGATCGGAAGCAAGCAGATCGTCGTCGAGCGCAACGTATTCATGAGGTGGGAGGGCTCGACCGGCTCGAACTTCGTGCTCGTCGGCGAGGACGGGACCGCGAGCTACGAGGCCGAATCGGTGATGATCGAGAACAACCTCATGCTCGGCGACTCGTCGAACCCGATGCGCGCGGCGTTCGGTGTGAAGGGCTCGCGCGACATCACGTTCCGCAACAACACGGTGGTGGGGAACTTGCCGTCGCTCGCCTTCGCGATGCGGCTCAATCGCGAGGGCGCGAATCAGCCGGTCGCGAACGTGCGCTTCTACAACAACGTGTGGGCCGACCCGGCGGGCACCATGGACGACTTCTCCGACACGCTCCCCGCCGATGTCGCGTCGTTCACGCTCGCGAACAACGCCTACTGGAACGGCGGCGCAGCGATCCCGACCGACGCCGCCGAACGCGTGAACGTGGGCGACGATCCCGCGAGGGTCACCGCGGACCCGCGGCTCCCCGCGCTGACCGGGGTCACACCACCGAGGTGGGATCCGACCGCGGGCAGGTTCGCCGATGGATCGGCGACGGTGTGCGGCGCCTTCCAGCGGCTCGTCACGACCTACGCCACTCCAGCGAGCGGGAGCTCGCTGGTGGATGCCGCCGACGGGGCGAATGCACCAGCGCACGACATCCTCGGCCGAGGCCGCGCGATGGCGGACATCGGTGCCGTCGAGCTTCCCTAGAGGAGCTTGTAGGGCGTAGGCCTGCACCGCCCGTCATGACGGCGTACGGACGCGCCGAGAACCGGCCCCCTTTCGGAGATCCGTACGGACGGCGTCCGGACGGATCAGTGCGAGCAGCACTGTTT
>JACCRC010000421.1 GCA_013813765.1 Deltaproteobacteria bacterium
GGTCGGCGAGGCGGCCGCGCGCTACGAGTCCGCGCCGATCGCCTGCTCGACGGTTTCGAGGCCCGCCGCGCGCACCTTCTCCGCGAGCTCGAGCTGCAGCCGGCGAGGCCACCCCGGGCCGCCGTAGATGAAGCCGGTGTAGCCCTGCACGAGCGTGGCACCGGCACGGATCCGATCCCACGCGTCATCGGCGGTTTCGATCCCGCCGACAGCGATCAGCGCGACGCGCGTGCCGACCTTCGCGCGCAGCCGTCGGAGCACCGCGAGCGAGCGCTCCTTCAGCGGTGCGCCCGAGAGGCCGCCCGCACCGAGCGCGGTGACCGTGGGCTCCGGCGTCGCGAGCCCGGAGCGCGAGATCGTCGTGTTCGTCGCGATGATGCCGTCGAGCTGGAGCTCGAGCGCCAGCTCCGCGACCGCATCGATGTCGTCGTCGGCGAGATCGGGCGCGATCTTCACCAGCAGCGGCACCTTGTGCAGCGGCGACGATCGATCGCATGCGGCGCGCACCGCCGCGAGCAGCGGCCGCAGCTTGTCGACGGCCTGGAGGTTGCGCAGGCCGGGCGTGTTGGGCGAGCTGACGTTGACGACGAGGTAGTCGGCGAGCGGCGCCAACCGCTCCGCGCTCTCGGTGAAGTCACCGAGCGCTTCCTCCTCGCTCACGCGCTTGGTCTTGCCGATGTTGATCCCGACGACGCCGGCGGGCCGCTTCGCGAGTCGCTGCGCAGCGGCAGCAGCGCCGTCGTTGTTGAAGCCCATGCGGTTCACGAGCGCACGATCGCGCGGCAACCGGAACAGCCGCGGCGTGGGATTGCCCGGCTGCGCCTCGGCGGTGACGGTGCCGACCTCGACGAAGCCGAAGCCGAGCGAGAGCAGCGCCCCGACGCCCTTCGCATCCTTGTCGAAGCCGGCCGCGAGCCCGAGCGGACCCGGTAGCTCCTTGCCGAACGCGTGCACGCGGAGCGCCGGATCCTTCGGCGCGTACCACCAGCGCACGAGCGAGCCCATCCCGGGGATCGCGACGAGCGCGCGCAGGAGCGCGAACGAGACCTTGTGCGTGCCCTCGGCCGGCAGCCGTTGCAGCACGAGCCAATAGAAGAAGCGGTACATCGATTGTGCCCTGCCGATACTATCGTGCGCCGTGCCCGACTTCGCGTTCGCGAGCTGCCTCCCCGGTGTGGAACCGGCGGTCAAGCTGGAGGTCGCCCGCGATCGGAGCGATCTCGCCTTCGCGTACTCGCGCCCGGGGCTCGTCACGTTCAAGGCGACCCGGGAGATCGCTCCGGATGATTCGCCGGGCTCGGTGTTCGCCCGGGTGTGGGGCCGGTCGCTCGGGAAGATCGAGGGCGCCTCATCGATCCCGACCGCCGACTGCATTCACGTGTTCGCTCGCGATCCGGATGTCGAGACGGACCTGAGCGCGTGGCCGCCGAGCGCGATCGCGCAGCCGGGCCAGCTCGTCGCCGACGTGATCGTCGCGCCGGGGGAGCCCGCGTGGCTCGGCGTGCATCGCCACGATCCATCGCGCTCGCCGCACCCCGGCGGTGCGTTCCCCGTCGACATGCCCGCGGATTCTCCGTCGCGCGCGTACGCGAAGATCGAGGAGGCGATCGCGTGGGCGAAGCTGCCGGTCGCCGCGGGCCACGTGGCGCTCGAGATCGGTGCGGCCCCCGGTGGTGCCGTGATGGCGCTCGCGCGGCGAGGCCTCACCGTGTGGGGCGTCGATACCGGCGAGCTCGCGCCGCAGGTGCTCGCGCTGCCGAACGTCGTGCACCTCGCGAAGAAGGTCGGCGCCGTGCGCTGGGAGGAGCTGCCGCCGCGGATCGACTGGCTGCTCGTCGACGTCAACCTCGCACCGCAGGTCGCGCTCCACGAGATCTCCCGGCTGATGCCGAAGCTCCGTGACACGCTGCGCGGCGCGGTGATCACGCTGAAGATGAACGACTGGGCGTTCGTCGCGGAGCTGCCGAAGCTCGTCGGGCGCATCCGCGACCTCGGGCTCCCCGATGTGCGGCTCCGTCACCTGCCGTCGAACCGCCGCGAGATCTGCGCGGTCGCGCTGCGCTAGCGCGCGCCTCGGCCTGCGCCATCATGACCGCGGGCGCAGGCCTAGGCCCTACAGACTCTTAGCGGGCGAAGCTCATCACCGCGCTCGGGCGGTGCGGGCGACGGTCGCGCTCGGCGTACGCGCGCTCGAACTCGGCGACGGTGTAGCGGGTGCCGAGCGGCGGCGGTGGATCGATCTGGATGAACGCGTTGTCGCGGATCCGCAGCGCGCGGATCCGGGCGAGCGTCGCGTCGGGATTCGTGGTGCCCTCGGTGCGGCCGAGCATCGCGACCGCGGCGTCGAGCGCGCGCGGCGCGACCGGGATGCCGCTCTCGTCGTCGCTGCGGAACTCGCACGCGCACAGCGCGACGCGCGCGATGCCCCACGACGGCGAGGAGATCGCCGGCGCGAGCGTGTCGAACTTCGCGTCCTCGAGGTCGTTGCAGGCCTGGCGCTCCATCGAGTTGTCGGGACTTGGACGCACCGGCGGCGTCTGCTGCGCGACGATCCGGTCCATGGTCTCGATC
>JACCRC010000435.1 GCA_013813765.1 Deltaproteobacteria bacterium
ACGGCGCCACTCTGCTCCATGCAGCGCAGGCGGGTCAAGCCGGCGTCGCGGAGCGGACCGGTGTTCGCGTCCAGGAGCGGCGCCATGCCCGGGTCGCTGCATGCGCCGCTGCGCACGTCGACGCGCGTGCCGACGGCTTGCACGGTGCCCCACAGCCGCTCCTTCTTGAGCGCGCGATCGAGCGCGCTGATGGCGAATCGCGGATCGGGCGCGGCCGAGCCCGCGGCGGGTGTCGGATCGGGCAGGGGCCCCGGATCGCTCGTCGTCGGTGCGACCGTCGGTTGCTCGGCGGTCTGCGCCGGAGCTGCCGTCGGGGCGACCTCGCGGTCGTCACCCTTGCGAAGCGCGAAGAACAGCACGATGACGAGCGCAACCGCGGCGCCCGCGACCAACGCAAGTACCGGTGGGCGGCCACTGCTGGCGAGCGCGGTTCCGCCCGCGGTCGCGAGCGTTCCCGCGCGGCGACTGCTCGGCAGCGGCGTCTGGCACTTCGGGCACTTCACGTACCCGGGTGTCACAGCCACTCCGCAGCTCGGGCACACCGCGCTCATGCGTCGAGGATACCGCCGCTTTTCGCGGAGGCCGTAGTTTTCAGTGCGGGCGGCGGCGGCGGAGTAGCAACAGGCCGGTCAGGGCCGCAAGCGTGAGGGCGGGGACGGGTGGGGTGGTCGACGAGCAGGCGCAGCCCGGCTTGGAGGGCTCGACCGCCGCGCAGGTGCCCGGATCTTCGGCCTTCGGATAGACCTTGCACAGGAAGTCGATGTCGTCGGCCGCGAGCGTCGCCTTCTTGGTCTCGCCGCAGTCCTGGAAGTTGTACATCGTCGCCTCGACGATCTCCGGATCGTTGGTCTGGCTGCAGAGCGGCACCGGGCGCCCGAGGTCGTCGGTGCGCTCCGGGTCCCCACTGACGCGGCACGGGTGCTCGAGCCCGTGCAGGTGGCCGAGCTCGTGGGTCAGCGTGTTGAGTAGCTCGGCCTTGCAACCGTCGGTGCTGAGCGTGACGCCCTGGTTCGAGATCGCGAAGTTCGCACCGTTGATCTCGATGTCGGCGTCGACGATCGCACCATCGCGCGAGCTGTCTGGATCGTCGATGAACACCGCCGTCGTGATCCCCGCGGCGGCCTCGGAGTAGCAGCGTGCCGGATCGGTCTTGATCTTCGGGCGGCACCACGTCGCGTCGCGGAACTTGATGACGTTCGTGTAGTCCTTGCCGACCTCCTTCGACGCCATCGCCCCCTTCTGCAGATTCATGTACGAGCAGCTCGCGCCCGCGTTGTTCCACGCCTCGATCGACTGATCGACCAGCGCGAACTCGCTGTCACCGGGCAGCGCCTTCGTGCCGTCGGTGTCGACGACGACGAACACGCAGCCCGACTCCCAGAACAGCGGGTTGCCGGCCTTCGTGAGACCGGTGCGAACGAAGCCCTCCGGCATCGCGAGCACGCGCACGCGATCGACGACGAGGTGACCCTTGCCACTGAGATCGGTATCGTCATGCGCCGCGATCGCGACGCGCATCCCGGTGATGAGCGGCTCGGGACCGGGCCACTGCCGCATCGTCAGCCCGTCGGCGGTACCGCCGAGCTGACTGACGACGACCTCGCCGTCGGCGGTGCGCACGCGCGCCTCGGTGACGATCCGGCTACCGTCCTCGGTCCACCGCCCCGTGGCCTCCACGACGACACCCTCGATCGAGAGTGCGAGCGCGAGGGCCAACCACATTCTCGAACCTTATCATGTGCTACAAGGGCGCCCTATGCCGTCGAGCGCTCGGCCCGTGCGTGTGCGGATCGCACCTTCGCCGACCGGCGATCCGCACGTTGGCACTGCCTACATCGCGCTGTTCAACTACGTGTTCGCGAAGAAGCAGGGCGGCACGTTCGTCCTGCGCATCGAGGACACCGATCAGTCCCGCGCGCGCGGTGACTCCGAGCAGATGATCTACGACGCGCTGCACTGGACCGGCCTGTCGTGGGACGAGGGCCCCGATGTCGGTGGCCCGTTCGGCCCGTACCGGCAGAGCGAGCGTGCGCAGCACTACAAGGATCACGTCGGTATCCTCCTCGCGAAGGGCGAGGCCTATCGCTGCTTCTGCACGGCCGAGCGGCTCGCGAAGGTTCGCATCCAGCAGCAGGCCGAGAAGAAGAACCCGGGCTACGACCGCCACTGCCGCGATGCGGATCCCGCCGAGGGGGCCCGCCGCGCGAGCGAGGGTGAGGCGCACGTCGTTCGCATGAAGGTGCCGCTCTCGGGCGACATCGTCGTCAAGGACGAGCTGCGTGGCCCCGTGACGATCAGCTCCGAGCAGCTCGACGATCAGGTCCTCCTCAAGTCCGACGGCCTGCCGACCTACCACCTCGCGAACGTCGTCGACGATCACCTGATGGAGATCACGCACGTGATCCGCGCCGAGGAGTGGATCTCGTCGACGCCGAAGCACGTGTTGCTCTACCAGGCGTTCGGCTGGGAGCCGCCGCTGTTCTTTCACATGCCGCTCCTGCGCAACAGCGACAAGTCGAAGATCAGCAAGCGCAAGAACCCGGTCTCGATCAACTACTACCGGGACATCGGAATCCTGCCCCAGGCGATGCTCAACTTCCTCGGCCTCATGGGCTGGTCGTTCGGTGATGACAAGGAGAAGTTCACGCTCGCCGAGATGATCGATGCGTTCGCGTGGGAGAAGGTCTCGCTCGGCGGGCCCGTGTTCAACCTCGAGAAGCTGACCTGGCTGAACGAGAAGTACATCCACGATCTCGACTACAGCCAGCTGGCCGACACCGTCATGGGTTGGCGGCTGAACAAGGACTACCTCGTCAAGGTCCTGCCGCTCGTGCGCGAGCGGATCAAGAAGCTCGACGAGCTGGTGCCCGCGATCGAGTACTTCTTCTCCGGCGACCTCGACTACACCGCCGTGCTCGCGGACATGAAGGTGCCCGACGTCGCCGGCAAGGATGTCGGCAAGGCGCTGCTCGAGCTCGTCGAGAAGCTCGAGGCCAAGGAAGGCTTCGCGGCGCCGATGATCGAGGAGGTCTCCCGGCAGTGGGTCGAGGCCACCGGCTGGAAGTCGAAGAACGCGTTCATGCTGCTGCGCCTGGCGGTCACCGGCCGCAAGGCATCGCCGCCGCTGTTCGAGACGATGTCGGTGCTCGGCAAGGAGATCACGCGGCGCCGGCTGCGCTCCGCCGCGGAGCTCCTCGGCAAGGCGGGCTAGTGGGCCTGCTGAGGTTCCTCAAGAAGATCAGCATCGATCAGTGGAGCGCGATCGATCGGGAGACCGTTCGCACCCCCGAGGATGCCGGCAACACCAGCATCACCGTCCTCGTGATCCTCGTGACGTGCGCGCTGTCGCTCACGCTGCAGGAGTACTTCGGCGGCCACGCGGCGTACAACCGCTACTTCCCGAATGACGGCTCGCGGTACTGGGAGCTGTGGGGGTTCGTGTGGTGGTCCAGTTGGCGCGTCATCGGCTACGTGATCATTCCGATGATGGTGATCGCGGCGCTCCCCGGCGAGCGCATCCGCGACTACCACGTGTCGATTCGCGGGTTCTTCAAGCACGCGTGGATCTACCTCCTCATGTTCGCGCTGATCCTGCCCGCGGTGGTGCTGGCGTCGAGGACGAGCTCGTTCCGCCACACCTACCCGTTCTACCGGATGGCGAATCGCTCGCAGTTCGACCTGTGGACGTGGGAGGCGCTGTACGCCGCGCAGTTCCTCTCGCTCGAGTTCTTCTTCCGCGGCTTCCTCCTGCAGGGACTGCGGCGCGCGATGGGCTCCAATGCGATCTTCGTGATGATCGTGCCGTACTGCATGATCCACTACGGCAAGCCGATGTCCGAGACGCTCGGTGCGATCGGCGCCGGCGTCATCCTCGGAACGCTCGCGATGCGCACCCGTTCGATCTGGGGCGGTGTGCTCATCCACGTCGGCGTCGCGACGACGATGGACGTGCTCGCGCTACGCGGCTGCCCCGAGTTCGGCAGCGGCAAGTACTGCCACTAGCGCTCGAGCGCGCCGGCCCGCAGGCCGAGGATGATGTCGGTGACCTTCGACTGCGCCGGGTCGTTGCCGAGCACGCCCTGGACCCACGCGCGGATCTCGGCTCGACCGTGCTGCTTGTTCGCGACGATCAGCGGGATCTCCGAGTCGTCGCGCGACGGACTGCCGTGCCACGAGCGGTACTCGTCGGCGAAGTAGAACCGCTCTCCCGCGGTGTCCTTGTTACCGAGATGCGTGATCAGCATGATGTCGCCGGCGCGCTCGCCGTACCGACCCGCCGCGAGTGCCCTCAAGCGCTCGTTGACGGCGATGTAGGTCGGGTGCGGGTGCTCCCGGAGATAGTCGTCGACCGGCACCGTCCTGCCGTCGCCGACGTAGACCTCGAACGGCAGGTCCTTCTCGGCGAACGGACGCGGCTTGCGCGTGAGGATCATGTCGAGCGTGCCCTTCAGCTTGCCGTCGCGGTTCGCGCGGTGGAACGCCTCGGCCGCCGGGATGACGTCCTCTTCGTAGCGCGGCGGCAGCTTCCAGGAGCACATGTCCGTGTCGCCCGAGCACTGCGAACGATCCGCGAGGTAGACGTACGCGGTCGCGCCGCCGTACGCCATCACCGCGCTGAACGGATCATCCTTGGCGACGTCCTGCTGGAACGGGCGCACGCGGAACCCCGCGCTCTGCAGCACCTCGAGCCCCGGGTCCGTCTTCGCTCCGAGAGCGTGCGTGTGGTCGTGCACCACCTGCGTGTGGCCGTGGTCCGCGATGACGAGTGTCCACATCCGATCGGCCATACCGCGCTCGCGCAGCGCCTTGACGAGCTTCGCGAGCGCCGGATCGACGACCTCGCGCAGGTACTTCCGGCGCGCCTCGTCCGGGCCTTCCTCCGCGATGTGGGCGTAGAGGTCGGTGCCGGCGATGTAGACGGTGAGCACGTCGGGGGCGACCTTCTCCTTTCCGAGCCGCGTCACCACCGCGTCGATCGCGGCCTCGTCGAGCGCGGAGAACCGCTCGCGCGCCTTCTTGTCCGAGCCCTTGTGAAAGCTGATGAACCCCGTGAGCGCCTTCACGAGCAGGCCCCGCTTCGGCAGCAGGAGCTTGTCGGCGCCCCGGAACAGGTGGTTCATCGACACCCAGATCTGGATGTCGGGATCCTTCTCGCGCAGCCGCTCGTAGACGGTCGGGACCTCGACGAGCCGATCGAGATAGCGCTCGGTGTAGATCGAGAGCGTCGGCGCCATGTCGGTGAACGAGATCGGTGCCGGGCACGCGAGCTTCATCGACTCGCGGATGAAGTACTCGTTGCCGGGAACGCCGTGCTCCGCCGGGCCGACGCCGGTCATCGCGGTCACCCACGCGGGCATCGTCGTGCTCGGCAGCGCCGAGAGCATGGTCTCGTTGAAGTACGCGCCGTCGCCGAGCAGTGCCTCGAAGTTCGGCAGCTCGTGACGCTTGATCATGTCGTAGAGCAAATCGCGCGACACGCCGTCGAGCGCGAGCACCATCACCGGGGCGCGATTCGCCGTCGATCCCTGCGGAGCATTCGCAGGCCGGCTTCGCAGCGACTGCTCCTCACCGGAGACGAGCAGCTTCACGGGGGCCGCGCAGGCAGCAGCGAGGAGACCGAGCCAAATCCAGGATCGCCGCATGTAACTCTGGGATACGGTCGAACCCGGACAAACGGTAGCTAGGCACACGTGAGGGAGCGTCGTTGCGCGCTAGCGCACGTTCTTTAATCAAACAGTTCATCGAGTCGGTGGAGCTCGACGCCCTTCATTCCGCCGCCGGTGGCCGACGTGGCGTCGAGCTCGACGATCAAGAAGTGTCGGTCGATCCCGTCGAGCTTCATCGGTTCCGCGCCGCCGCCGCCGGAGATGTAGGCGGGAATGCCCGCGTTCTCGTACTCCACGTAGGTGTGGATGTGGCCGTAGAGCGTCAGATCCACCCGGCCGTCGACGAGCTCCGAGATCAAGCGCTGGCCATCGCGCGTGCTGCGGAACGAGCCGTACCGCAGACCGTTCGGATCGAGCGGGGGCATGTGCGTGAGAAACACGCTCGGCCGATCGACGGCATCCGCGAGCCAACCCTTGATCCATTCGTCGACCAAGGGATCGATCGCGGCATCGCCCGAGTCTGCGAACGTGAACGAGCAGCCCTTGAACGTGAACTGGAAGCTCGCGCGCCCGTAGCGCTCGAAGAACTTCTCCGGCGGAGACCACAGCTCGTGGTTGCCGAGCGTCGTGTAGAACGGGATCCGGAGGTAGGCGAGCTGCCGGTCGAACATCTCGTACTCCTCCTCCTGCGCGCGCTGCGTGATGTCGCCCATGGCGACCACGAACCGCGCATCGGGGACCGCCGAGATCGCCTCGAACACGTCGTCGACGCTCGGTAGCGCCGTCTGGATGTCCGCCATCGCTGCCACCCGGAACGGCCCGAGGACGTCGGCATCCGGCGGCGCGACCCGCAGCGTGTGCGTTCCCGCGCCGAGCGTCATCTCGAACGTCGCCACCGTCGGGCCCGCGTCGCGCGTGCGCACGTGCGTGACGCCCGCACTCTCCATCACCGAATCCGAGAGCGAGTTGCGAACGACGACGGTCCACGTGCCTGCGGCGCTGGCGCCGACCTGGAGCTCGATCGACAGCACCGGCGAGTTCGCCCAGAGCTCGAGCCGGTGATCGGTCAGCTCGCGCACCGCCGCGAGCCCGCCGGCGACCGTCACGCGCGTGTCGCTGGTGGAGGCGATGCCGACGTCGAGCTCGAGGAGCGCGCGGTCCTCGCTCGGGCGCGTGCACGCGGCAAGGATGACGATGGCAGCGACGATCTTCACGGAGGTCCTCCCAGGAAGCGTAGCCCGACGGTCCCCACCCAGGCGCTTCCGATCTCGAGCTCGCCCCTGACTGCCCACGGCCCGGTGATCCGCAGCTCGGTCGCCACGCCAACGCTTCCGACGAAGCCCGCCGCGCGTCCTGCCGCGATGCCACCCGCGAGCGAGTCGCGGCGGTGGTCGTAGAACAATTTGAATTCGCCGCGCTCGCACACGTACCAGCCCCACGCGAACCGGCCGAGCAAGAGCCCGCCCGCCTCGGAGGCCCCAGCGAACTTCGCGCGCTCGATTCCGAGGCCCGTCGTCAGCTCCGCGAAGCTGCCGTGCAGCGTCGACGAGAGCCGATGCATGTCCAGCCGGCCGATCACCTCCGCCTCCGCGGTGAGCACGCTCACCCGATCATCGTCGTCCTTGCGCCACCGGCCCCCCATGCGAACGCCCAGCCAGCTGCCGTCGTCGATCACGCCGCCCGTCGGATCCGCGCCGAGGATCCGCACGGACACGTCGAGGTCGGCCGCCTTCGCCTGACCTTTGACGTCGACGTATCCTCCCGCCCCGATCTCCAAGCGACCGCGCGCGAACCGGCCCGCCCCACGCATCAGCGCGCGATCACGATACGCGTCGTGCGTCACCGTGGTGCCGAGCTCGACCGACCACGGCGTGCGCGCGCGAGGTCGCCCCGTGTCCGCGCCCCCGGCCCGATAGATATCGGCGAACCACGTGTGGAGCACGACGCCGGTGCCCGCGACGAGCAGCGGTACGAACGGGAGCAGCACGTACGGACTGCCGCCCGTCGATCCCGTCGCGAGGCCGCCGATCAGCACGGCCCCGGCGCCGATGCCCGCCGTGACCAACAGGCGCCGCGCCGTCGGCTTGTCGTGGACGAGGTAGCTGCCTGTGCCGCGCAGCAGGATGCCCGGCACGACCGCGAGCGCGATCGCCGCCGCGCGCCGCTTCGGCGAGACCTCCGGCTTCTGCGCGGGCTCGGCGATCGCGTTGCTCGTCAGACAGATCGTGACGACGAGGACAACCGCTCGCATCAGTGCCAGGCGAGCATAACCCGCCTCTAGTTACCGAACGGATCGAGCACGTCGTCCTTGATCGGGGTCGTGGGGCGCTTTGCCGGCTTTTTCACCACGCCTGCATCGACTGCCGCGTCGATCGAAGCGTCGACCGGCGCATCGATGGCGGCATCGATCGGAGCGTCGACCGCGGCATCGATCGGGATCGACGTGACGACTGGTGCCGATGCGTGCGCCGGTGTGACAGCCGCTGCAGCTGCCGGCGGTGGCGGGGCATCTTCGCCGCCGCTCGTCGCGAACACGGCGACACCGGCCCCGATCACGAGCACGACCAGCAGCCCCGCGATCAGCGACATGCGCCGTCCCGACGCCACCGTCGCGGCGGTCATCCCTGCGGCTCCGCCGAGTGTCGTGATCGGGCGGACACCCGAGGTGCCAGCGGCGACGTCGGGCGGCAGCATCACCGTCTGCAGAGCCTTCGTATCGACGTGCTGCAGGGCGTGCTCGACCTCGGCCATCGAACCGAGCCGCTGCGCGGGATCCTTGACGAGCATCGAGGCGACCAGCCGTTCGAGGCCGTCGGGAATCTGCGGAAGGATCGTTCGCATCGACGGCGCCGGCTCCATCTGATGCTTGGCGATCAGCTCTCCGACCTCACCATCGAACGGAGTCCGGCCACACAGCATCTCGAAGACGATGCAGCCCAGCGAATAGATGTCGCTGCGGTGGTCGACGTGCGCCGCCGAGCGGCACTGCTCCGGTGACATGTACAGCGGAGTGCCAAGCAGCATCAGCGAGTGCGTGCGCGCCGCATTGGCCGGCTGTTGCTTCTCCGCGAGCTTCGCGATGCCGAAGTCGAGGATCTTCACGCGCTCGCCGCTCGGCATCGCCGGATCGCGAACGAGGAACACGTTGTCGGGCTTCAGATCGCGATGCACGATCCCTTCGCGGTGCGCCGCCGCGAGTGCCGACGCCATCTGGCGCGCTATCGCAACTGCGACCTCAGGCGCGAGACGCCCGCCCATCCGCTTCAGGCGATCCGAGAGCGCCTCGCCGTGCAGCAGCTCCATCGCGATGAACGCGACGCCGTCGGCGTTGGTGCCGGTGCCCGAGAACTGCCCGCACTCGAACACCGTCACGATCCCGGGGTGCGGGATCCGCGCCGCCGCTCGTGCCTCCTGGAGGAATCGCGTCAGCAGGTGCGCATTGTTCGTGTGCTCGGGGAGCAGGAACTTCAGCGCGACGTCGCGATCGAGATTGAGATCGCGCGCGATGTAGACGACGCCAAAGCCGCCCTCGCCGAGCTGTCCCTTGAGCTCGTACCGTCCGATGCGAAGTCCTGTGCTGAACATGTACAGGAGACCCGGTAGAGAACCGATCTCATCTCAGGGTACTGTGGCCCGTGTTTTCTTGGAAGTGGTTGGGTGTCATAGGTCTCATCGTCGTCGGCTGCGGGAGCGATCCGAGGCTTCCGGACGCGTCAGAGGAGAATCCTCCGGCGACGGTCACCGCGACGCCTCTGATCGGAGGTAGCTCATTTTCCATTTCGTCCGGTGTGTTCCAGGCCGCAGTCGGGGCCAACGGCGCGGCGTATGCCAATGGGATCTGGTTGCTCGCTGGCGGTCAACCGCAGGCGGGTGGGAGCTCCTACGGCACCCGAATCGATCGAAATGGGACCAACCTCGATCCTGCGGGCCTCACGTTCGGCCCGGAAATATCCTTTTACGGATCGGTCGCCTCGAATGGGACGCACTTTCTGGTCTCGTACTACGACGGTGCGTCGAAGCCCCGCGCGACGCGCGTACTCGACGATGGAACGGTCCTCGATCCCACAGGAATCGTGATGCCGCTCCTCTCCGGAAGCACCAGCACCTCGGATACCGCGGTGGCTTCGAACGGGACCGACTACTTCGTCGTGTGGAATGAATATCTCGGCAACGGAAACACGGTCGCGCGTGGCGCCATCGTGCGAGCGAGCAACGGTACCCTGGGGCCCGTCGTTACCGTCGCGCAGAACACGACAGCGGGGTCAACACCGGATGTGACCTTCGTCGGCGGGGTGTACCTCGTGGTTGTTTCGATGCCGGCGGGCTCGATGTACACGGTGCGCGGCGTCAGGGTTGATCCGGCTGGCACCATCGTCGACTCCACGCCCTTTTTGATCGCACCTCCCGGGGACGCAACCGGTCCCCACACCACGTCGATCGGAGGTTCGGTCGCGATCGTCTCGTACATCGCCTCGCCCATGATCAACTTTGTCCGCGTCAACGTCGCAGGGACGCCAACCATCGGAACACCTTTCGCACGGCCGCAGTACTCCGGTGTAAACGTCGGGTTCGACGGTGTGTCGGTGCTGGGTGAGGCGTACATCAACAATGCCGGCGCGCTGGTGAGCCTCGATCCTTTCACGGATCCACCCACCTTGATCGCGACGACTCAGCCATGCGGATCGGTGTTCGCGAGCGACCTTCAGGGAACGACGCTCTGCGTGAGTGGAGCCAGCGCGCGGTTCATCACAAATCTTCCGAACGGCAAGGTGTGTCTGCTCGACGGCGAATGTGGCTCCGGGCACTGCGTGGATGGCGTGTGCTGCAACGAGACGTGCGGCGGCAACACGCAGGGGGACTGTCGGGTGTGCAGCGTCGCAAGGGGCGCGTCCGCTGATGGTGTCTGCAGCATCGCTTCGACGGCCCACGTCTGCCGTACACCCGCGGGTCCGTGTGATGCGGCGGAGTCGTGCGACGGCGCCTCCGCGAGCTGTCCGCAGGATGGATTCCTGCCGCCGACCGCAACGTGCCGCGGCATCAATGGAGCCTGCGACGTGACGGAGCTGTGCACCGGTGCGAGCGTCGTGTGTCCGGTCGACAAGTTCGTCACCGTAGGAATCGAGTGTCGAGCAGCGACGGCGGGCGGTTGCGACCTCGCGGAGGTGTGCACCGGCATGGCCGCGGCGTGCCCGCTCGACCGGTTCAAGATGCCGGGCACGAGCTGCCGCGCTTCGGGCGGAGATTGCGACTCCGCCGAGGTGTGCAGCGGTGGCTCCCCGAACTGTCCTGCCGACGTGCTCACGAACGCCGGGGTCACGTGCCGCAATGCGGTTGGACTCTGCGATGTCGCCGAGGCGTGTACCGGCACGACGTCGACGTGTCCGACGGACGGCTTCGTCGGAGCCGGCGTCGCGTGCCGTCCGGTGGCCGGTCAGTGCGATGTGTCCGAGTCGTGCTCGGGTGGCAGCGCGCAGTGCCCCACCGACGCGTTCCTCCCATCGACGACGGAGTGTCGCGGCTCCGGCGGAGTTTGCGATCCGGCCGAGTCGTGCACGGGCTCGCAGGCCGCTTGCCCCACGGACGCGAAGCACGGCGCGAGCACGACGTGCCGGAGTGCAGCGGGAGACTGCGACGTGGCGGAGGCCTGCAACGGGACCGACGTTGGTTGTCCCGCCGACGGTGTGAAGAGCATGGGACTGGGTTGTCGAACGGCGGCTGGCATCTGCGATCTCGCCGAGGTCTGCGATGGCGTCGCGAAGGCGTGCCCGACGGATGGCTTCAGGCCGGTCGGAACGCCGTGCCGCGACTCGTCGATGGCGTGCGATCCGGCGGAGCAGTGCGAAGGCACCGCTTCTTGTCCCCAGGATATCGGGTGCAGCGGCCCGGTGGATGCGGGCGTCGATGCGCGCCCGTCGGATGGTGGCGGCAGCGGTGGCGGTAGCGGCGGCGGCAACAACCCCGGCGAGGAAGATCCGTACGAGAGCGGGCAGGGCTGCTCGGCGGGCGGCGGACTCTCGCTACTGCCGGGTGCGCTCGCGCTGCTGGGCCTCTGCGTTCGCCGGCGCCGCGGCGCGATCGCGATGCTCGTGCTCGCGGCGTTGTGCGCGACCGCGAGCGCGCAGCCGGGTGACAAGGTGCAGTCGGCGCGCTCCCACTTTCGCCAGGGCAAGGCGTTCCTCGAGGCGAAGCTCTACGACGACGCGATCCGCGAGTTCGAAGCGTCGTATCGCCTCGTGCCGGAGCCGGAGCTGATCTTCAACATCGCGGCGGCGAATCGCCTCAAGGGAAATCCGGCGGAAGCGCTCGCCGGCTACCAGCGCTACCTCGCGGCTGCACCGAAGGGCCGCGGGGCGGATACCGCACGAAAGTACGTCGCGGAGCTCACGAAGCTGCTGCGGGATCAGGAGGCGCAGAAGCAAGCCGAGGCGGAGGCCGCGAAGCTGGCGGAGGCGCAGAAGCAGGTCGATGCGCAGACCGATGCGCTGAAGAAGGCGGAGGCGCAGAAGGCACTCGACGCCGCGAACAAGGCGGAAGCGGAGCGGCTCGAGGCCGACCGGCTGGCGCGCCTGAAGCAAGAGGAGCAGGAGAAGGCGCAGCGCGAGCAGCAGGAAGCCGAGGAGAAGCGCATCGCAGCCGCCGGCGAGGAGTCGGTCGAGGCCAAGAGAGTTGTCGTCCCCGAGACGCCGCGCGCAGCACACCGTGGCGCGATGTTC
Organism: Deltaproteobacteria bacterium; assembly: GCA_013813765.1. Lineage (GTDB taxonomy): Bacteria > Myxococcota_A > Polyangia > Haliangiales > Haliangiaceae > JABFXX01. The sequence continues at coordinate 12,320 of JACCRC010000435.1, forward strand.
TCGATCGGCGGTTACATCGGTGGGTACGACGCACCGGCGACGTTCGAGAACTCCCCGAGCGCGACCGTGGGTGGCACCGGTGTCGCCGGCTGGTACGTCGCGGATCAGGTCGCGCTCGTCGCGGCCGTTCGCTACGAGTCCGTGTTCAGCGCGATGACGTTTTCGCATGTCACCGCCGGTGGAGGAGTTTCGTTTCCGATGGGCGCGACGTCGCTGCGGATCACCGCCGGTGCCTCGATCCTGACGGGGGCGGCTACGACCGTCACGGGCTTCGGTGTCGATGGAGGCCTGACGATCAAGATCGCCGGACCGATCGCGCTAACGATCGACGGGTACTACGCGTTCACCGGAACGCCGACGGTCGTCGGTGCGGCGATGGGCCTCGCGTACGCGCGGAACTAACGCATGCGGCTGTCCCTCTTGTTGCTGGTGAGCGTTGGTGTCGGATCTGCTGCCGCCGAGGATCTGCCGCCCGCGAAGCGCGCGAAGCAGCTCCTCGACAAGCAAGTGGACGTGATGCGGCCGTCGGGCTCGACGGCGTTCATCACGACGCTCGCGCCCGATGCACTCGTGGTCACGCCCGACGCCTACGTGATCCCGAAGGCGCTCGGCGGCGACGACAGCTTCCTCGATCCCTCCGAGGTGATGCTCGGCTCCGCCAAGGTCCGCACGCTGGTCGCAGGGGGCACCGCCGATCTGATCTGGCTGGGCGCCGAGCTGGCGCACGCATACAGCCACTTCGACTGCCCGGTGGCGCTAGCGAGGTGCCACGGATCACGCTCGCTGCGTGCCACCGAGCTGTTGGTTCGATCGGGTGGCGCGTGGACCGCGGTGGCCCTACACCTCGATGATCCGCCGCCGAAGAAGGCGGCCACGCCGGAGCCGACCTCGATCATCGCACCCATCGCGGCAGGACACTGACCGCGCTGCTCACGGATCCCACCGCGCTCGCGGCTGCCATCAAGGATGACCCGGCGGTGATCGTCTTCGGTACCGAGGTCCGCGAGCGCGCGGTCGGCGCTGCTGCGGCGAAGAAGCTGCTCGGCGGCTGGAAGAAGCTGACGTTCGAGCTCGACGGCAAGTCGACCGAGCTGCGGACGAAGACGCACGGCTATGCCGCTGCAACGGTGAACTGGGTCCGCAAGGGCAAGCCGCCGGTCGCGATGCGCGCGACGGTGTTCGCCGTGCCGGGAGCCACTGAACGTGGCAGGTCGTCTCGGTGCACTATTCGGTCGCGCACCGCCGCAGGCTCGAGTAGCGATCAGGGCTTCGGCGCGCGCGGGGCCGCGAACGGATCGAACTTCGGCTTGTCGGGCGGCTTCACCGGCGGGGCAGGTGAAGGCGTCGTCGCGGTCGTCGCGGGCGGCTTCGGCGGCCGGGCACGTACCGGAGGACGAACCGGTGGGCGCGTGGGCGGGTTCGCGGCGACCTGACCGCTGCCATTGCCCGCCGGCTTCGCGCTTCCGATCCCGACCCCGTCGGGTGACCCGGTCGCGACGGTCGGAGCGGCCGGTGAAGCCTCGGTAGCGGAGCCCGCGGATCCTGCCGCGACCGGCGCAGGCTCGGTGGCGGAGCCCGTGGTAACCGGCGCCGGGTCGATCGCCGAGCCGGCGGACCCGGGCTCGACGACCTGCTGTGCGGTCCCCCGAGCCGGTGCATCGTCGCTCTCATCGCCGATCGTCGCCATGATCCCGATCGCCGCGCCGACGCCGATCAGCACCGCGAGCGTGAAGAACGCGATCGTGCCGCCGCGCTTCTCGAGTCGCGGCACGGTGGGGGCCCCCACCGTCGGCGCGTACGTCCTCACACCGGAAGGAGGCGTGTTGTGCGCGAGCAGCGCCGCCGATGCTGCGTCGTGGACCTCGCTCCGCGTGGGTCCCGGGATCAGCGGTCGGATCGCCGGGTTCGAGTCGAGGCTCAGCGGGACCTTGAGCCCGAGCATGCGGTAGGCGCGCTTGATGTAGTGGTTCGCCGCCTCGCGGTTCCCCGCGTAGGCCGCGAGCTCGCGCATGAGCTCTCCGACGTGCGCGTATCGATCCGCCGGCTGCTTCTGCAGACAGCGCAGGATCACCGGCTCGAGGTCGATCGCGTTGGTCATGCGCTGCGGCGCATCGACCGCGACCATCACGCACATCTCGGAGAACGACTGGGCTTCGAACGGCCGGCGCGCCTCGACCAGCTCGTACAGCACGGTGCCGAGCGACCAGATATCGGTGCGCGCATCGACGTTGCGCGCGGAACGCATCTGCTCCGGACTCATGTACGCGGGCGTGCCGAGCATCGACTGCGTCTGCGTGAGGGACATGTCCGATCCGTTCCCCGACTTCGAGATGCCGAAGTCGAGGACCTTGACGATCGCGGACTGGTCCGGCCGGAACGACACGAACAGGTTCGTCGGCTTCACGTCGCGGTGAACGATCCCGAGCGAGTGCGCCTCGACGAGCGCATCGCACGCCTGCAGCACGAGATCGACCGCGATCGGGACGGCCATCGCGCCATGGGCATCGACCATCTGCCCGAGGTCGGCGCCCTCCAGGAACTCCATCACGATGTATGGCAGGCCATCGTCGAGGGCCCCGACATCCTTGATGCGGGCCACGTGCTCGCTCTTGAGCTTCACCGCCGACTGCGCTTCGCGCACGAACCGCTGCACGGTCTCGGGGTCAAGCGATACATCGCGCCGCAGGACCTTGATCGCGACGTCCTCTTCCAGCGCGAGGTGGCGCGCGCGGTACACCATCCCCATGCCGCCTCGACCGAGTACTGACTCGATGCGGTACTTGTCGGCAACGACGGTGCCGGACTCGATGCCGCCCTCCGCAGGCTTCACTCAGAATCCAGGGTAGCCCGAAAAACGAAGGGGCGCAGCGGCTTGTAGTCCGCTGCGCCCATAATGAGCACGACCGTTCGACCGTGAGGTTTTCTATCCCCTACGCTTGTGCGTAGGTGGGCTCCACATAAATCTTTGGGCTTCCCGACGAGCGGGCGTGCACTCCCGAATCAGAGGCAGATCCCTGGATAGCAGATGTAGGAGACAGATTCACCTCGGGTCTCGCATCGAACCGCCGGTGCTCAAGAACCAAGCTAGCGATCACGATCTCGATCGTCAACCGGAAAACGCAAAACCGATCGCGATCGAAAAACCGCGCGAGAGTTCCGGAGCAAATCAGAAAGCGCTTGAAGCGATCTCGCCAATCTAGATCACGAGATCGCGAGAGCTGTGCGCCCTCGCGCGGTTTGCTACTTGTCGTTCCGCCAGTTGGGGCCTTCGCCGCCCTGCGTCGCGATCGAACGCACGCCGCGTCCCATCATCGATTCCTTCGTCTCGATCGCATCGGCGCGATCCTCGACCGGCTTCGCGTGGAGACCAGTGTCCATGCGAATCGCGTCGCACGGGCACGCCTCGACGCACAGACCACACACCACGCAGCGCAGCTCGTCGATCTCGAACACCGCGGGGCGCTTCTCGATGCCCTTGTCGTCGGTCTCGGCGGGAATGATCGTGATGCAGTGCGCGGGGCACACCGTGGGACAGCACATGCACGCGACGCAGCGCACGGCGCCATCGTCACGCAGCGTGAGCCGGTGGAGACCGCGGAAGCGCTCCGGGTACACGACCTTCTCCTCGGGGTACTGGACCGTCTCGATCTCGTTGCGCCACGTCTGATCGTCGGGCGGCGCACCGGCACGGTTGCGGTCCTTCAGCTTCTTCATCGGAAGGAAGAGGTTGCGCGCGAAGTGCTTGAGCGTGATGCCCAGGCCCTTCGCGGTCGCGGCGAGGAACGACACGTCTTCCGGCGCCGGCCGCACGACCTGGATCGTGCGCGAGCGCGGGTGGCGGTCCGCGACCGAGAGGACCTTCGGTCCTTCGACAACGTCCTCGTGGTCGTCATGCGCAGCACTCATGGCGTGCCTCCGGTTCCCATGAAGATCAGCTTGATCAGCGCTGTCACCATGATGTTTGCGAGCGAGAGCGGCAGTAGCAGCTTCCAGCCGAGGTTCATCAGCTGATCGGCGCGGAAGCGCGGCAGCGTCCAGCGGATCATCAGCTGGAACCAGCAGAGCAGAATAACCTTGGCGCCGAACGCCATGAACTGGAGCGACGTGACCGCCCAGTGCGGCAGGTGGAGGACCCAGCCGCTGGTCGAGACGCCCATCGGATCGACGTAGCCGCCGAACCGGAAGCCATCGGGATCGAGGAACGGCACCTGCCAGCCACCGAAGAACACGGTGGCGACGACGGCGCTGATGAACACGATCTCGATGAACTCGGCGAGGAAGAAGATGCCCCACCGCATGCCGGAGTACTCGACGAAGTAGCCGATGATCTCGGGCTCGCCCTCGGGGATGTCGAACGGCGCGCGCTTGGTCTCCGCGATCGCGGCGGTGAAGAACAGGAGCAAGCCGAGCGGCTGCCACAGCCAGAGCCAGTTGAGCGGGTTCGAGCCCGACATCGACTCGGACGCGCCGGTGAGCGCGATCGCGCCGGGCTCGAGCGTGCCGGTGACGAGGAAGGCGCCCATCAGGGACAGGCCCATCGCGACCTCGTACGACATCATCTGCGACGAGCTACGGAGGCCGCCGAGCAGCGCCCACTTGTTGTACGAGGCCCAGCCGGCGATCGTGCCGCCGTAGTTCGCGAGCGTGAGCACCGCGAAGTAGAAGATCAGGCCGAAGTCGACCTGGAACATCTGCATGCGGATCGAGTGCGCGAACACCTCGTGGTGCGGCTGCGTCGCAAGCAGGTACGGATCGAACGTCTGCGTCAGTGCGTGCGGATAGATCGTGGGACCGAACGGGATGATCGCGAATGCGATCAGCACCGGCGCGAGCGCGAGGATCGGCGCGAGCGTGAACAGTCCCTTGTGGACGTTCGCCGGGACGAAGTCCTCCTTGAAGATCATCTTCACGGCATCGGCGACGAAGTGAAGGATGCCCTTCAGCTTGATCGGACCGATGTTCGCGCGGTTCGGACCGAGTCGGTCCTGCATCATCGCGCTCTGCCGGCGCTCGGCCCACGTGAGCAGCGAGGCGAGCGGCATGACGAGCGCGAGGATCAAGAAGATCCACTTCGTTCCGGGCCAGTCGAGAATGGCGTAGAGCGTGTTCCAGGTCATGGCGATTACCCGCGGCTCCCTACGAACCGCAGCGACAGCGGCCGCGCTTCACGTGCCCAGGTCAGCGAGCTCCACGCGGGGACCGCAGCGACCATGTCCTTGAACACCTCGCGCGGGTGCGTCCAGGAGAGCTTGCTTCCCGTTGCAGATGCGAGCCGAACGATCGCTTCCCAGCCCGGCAGCGCCTGACCCGGCGGGCCAAACGCCGCGTGCATGCGCTGCACGTGGCCCTTGTTGTTCGTGATCGTTCCGGAGATCTCGGCCCAGTCGGCGATCGGCAGCGCGACCTTCGCGTGCGGCACGGGACCGCGCTCGTGCGCGGCGAGTGCCACGTACTCGAGGTCCTTGAGCCGCACCGGATCGAGTCCCGGCAGCACGTCACCGAGGGCGAGCATGCCGCGGATGTTGCCGTCGAGCTCGAACACCGGCTTCGTGGCGAAGCCAAGCGCCTCGGCGATCGCCTTCACGCCGTTGAGGTTCGCGTTGATGTCGGCAACGCGGAGGCGGCCATCGGCGCGCGCCGGCACCTGCGGCTTCGACGCGATGTAGACATGCGAGACGCCCCACGCCTTCGCCAGCGAGGCGAGCGCGAAGTTGTCCTCGTTGCAGTGCACGGCGGAGAGCACGACCGCGAACTGACCCGCGGTACGGCCGACGGCGAGCCGATCCGCCGCCACCTTGACCGCGCGATCCCAACCGGCGGGCAGACCGTCGACGATCGCCGCGGCGAGCCGCTCCTCGCGAAGGTCGTGATACGTGAACCGGCCCTCGTCGCACATCCAGTAGTCGTTGACCTTCGCGTTGTGCCGCGGCACCAGGCGCCATGCGCGCCCGTGCTTGTGGTGGATCTCGATGTTGCAGCCGGTCGCGCAGCCGTTGCACACGCTCGGCGTGGCCTCGAGCTCCCA
>JACCRC010000437.1 GCA_013813765.1 Deltaproteobacteria bacterium
GTCGGCTCCGTTGCTCGCGGATCTCGCCGATGCAGATCCGAAGATCCGTCGCGCCGCGATGCGCGAGGTCGTGCGCGAGCGCGAGGTCGATCCGCAGCTGCTGCTGAAGGCGGCGCGCGATCCGGACATCGGGGTGGGCGTGCTCGCGATCGATGCGCTCGGCCGCATGCACGCGGCCGGAACCGTACCCGCGGCCGAGCTCATCCAGCTCGCCGCGGACTCTGCGCTGAACGAGCGCGTTCGGCTGACGGCGATCAACGGCTTCGGGCAGGTCGCGTCGGCGGAGTCCGGCGCGTACCTCGCGGACCGGCTCGCGAACGGCACCACGTTCGAGCGCCTGAACTCCGCGATCCTGATCGGTCATCAGGATCTCGAGGTCGCCGTGCCCGCGTTGATCCGCGCACTCGGAGACTCCGAGGAGCGCGTGCGCGCGAATGCACTCGAGACGCTGCGCACCCGATCGCGCGGCCGCGATTTCGGCACCGATGCCGCCGCCTGGCAGGCGTGGTGGCAGTCCCGTCCGCAGTAGGATCTCTCCGGCGTTCGACGTATTCGTCGACGGGTGAATACTGCGTGAGACGCGTGCGGGAGCGGGTGCGCTTCAAGAGCACTCGCCTTATGGTGTCGTCGATGGGCTATCTCGACGGCAAGTCGTACGCTGCGAAGATAGCCGGCTGCGCGAGGTGCGATCGCAAGGCGTTCGAGGTCGCGAGCTACATCGAGCGCGAGCTCCAGGTGATGATCGGCGAGCCGAGCCAGGATGGCCGCTGGATCCACGATGAAGAGAAGTTCATCGATGGCGCGTACCGCATTCGATGCCTCGGTTGTGGTGACGAGGCGTACGCGAGCGACGACTGCCCGCGCTGCAAGCACACGGTTGGCCTGACCGAAGCGCTCGCTGCGCCCGCGCGGGTCGCGATCCCGAAGATGTGCCCGAAGTGCAAGACGACGTCGCTCACCGTCACGGCTACTGTCCCGGCGCGCGTGCGGACCGGCGAGGGCCAGCAGACCGCCCCGACGCAGACCGCGCGCTTCGGCGAGCCAGGCTTCCACGTCGTGTCGATCGCCTGCGAAGGCTGCGACTGGACGTCGAAGCCCCCGGGCTGCGCGCTCTGCGGCCACTAGCGTCCGCTTTGGCTAGGCGACGTACGTGATCTGCCACTCGCGCAGGTCGCCATCCACGGTGACGTCGACGACCTCGCCGGTGCGCTTGCCAAGCACCGCTCTCCCGATCGGCGAGAGCGGCGTGACGACCGAGAGATGACCGTCGCCACCGGGGCCGGTCAGCGTCATCCCGGCGCCTACCGGAGCGAGGAAGAACGTGCGGCCTTCACCCGACTCGGCGTCCTCGATCTCGACGATCGCACCGACGACGATCTTCGCGTGCACCTCGAGCCTGCCGGGCTTGAACCGCGCGAGTGCGTCGGCATCGGCGAGCGCCTGCTTCGCGCGGCCCTGCGACGCGCGGCCAAAGCTCGCGAGCTGGTGGGCCGCACGCGCGTCCTCGCGTTTCTCGTCAGGTGTCGCGCCTTCGCGTGCTTCGGCCGCGGCGGCATCGCGGGCCGACAGCGCGGCGCGAGCGGAGGACTCGAGCTGCTTGACGAGCTGGGTCACGAGCTCCTGCTTGTCCATGCCGCCAGGATCCCGCCCCCGTCGCCAGCGGGCAAATTTACGGCGTGCTCGTGGACGTATGGTCGTGGATGATCCGCCAGCCCTCGGGGCGGCGCTCGAACACGAGGGAGAACACGCCCTCGCCGGGATGCTCGCTCTCCGTCAGCTTCCACAGCCCGAGGACGACCGCGCCATCCGCACCCACCGCATCGACCTGGGTCACCGCGAACTCGAGGTGACCCATGGCCTTCCGGTTCGTCGCGTACTTCTTCTGGTAGTGGTCGAACGCGTCCTGCCAGCCGGTGCGGACCTTGCCGCCGGAGGTGAAGATCAGGCTGTCGATCCTCGCGTAGCCGTCCATGTAGCCGGTAAGGTCGCCGGCGTTCCATGCCTTGGCCTGGCGGTCGAGCACGTCGGTGACAGCGGTGCGATCCATCGGTGCGAAGCGTCGCACCGCCGGAGTCGAAGCGCACGCGGCGATGAGGCAGAAGACCGTCAGGAGGAGGCGCATCAGATCGGTGACAGCGAGAACACCACACGGATGCGCGCGCTGCTACCGGTGAGCGTCACCGTCGACTCCTTGCGCCAGCCGGTCTCGAACAGGTTGCTGACCGTCTCGTTGCCGAGGTCATCATCGCCGTTCAGGAAGTCATCGACGTCGCGCAGGTTCGCGCGCAGGCGGATCGACTGGCCGGCCTTCGGCGACACGTCGAGCACGGCCTCCGCGAGCGGCTGGCCCGCGCCGAACTGCTGGCCCTCGCGGACGCGGACGTAGTTGTTGCTGTTCTTGTTGAACATCATCTGCGAGCCGCCCGCGCTGCTCTCGACCCAGATCTGGCCGTACATCTCGAGGTCGTCGCCCGCGTCGCCGCCGGCGCTGTCGACCGCGACCGCGTTGAGCGTGACGCGAATCTTCTGCGACACGCGGACGCAGTCCTTCACCTCGTAGTCGGTCGTGAACGACATCCGCGCCGGCGAGTTGTCCTTCAGGTAGTTCAGCTTGTACGCGATCGGCGCGCCCGGGGACTCGCGCGAGTAGTTGCCACCGCTCTTGATGAACGCGATGAGCTTCTCGTAGCTGTCGATCGTGGTGACCGCTGCGCCGGCGTCGCCGCCGAGGATGAACGCGGTGATCTTCGACCTGGAGAGCATCTCCTTGTAGTTCACCGAGATGTCGCCCTTCACGTCGACGCCACCGCGGTACGCGAACTCGAGCGCGGCGCCCATCTCCTGCGAGGAGTACTCGGACTCGAACGTGAACAGCACCATGCGGCCGTAGGTGACCGACGACACGTAGACCGGTGGCCGCGTCTCGTCCATCTTCGCCTGCACCTCGGGGAGCTCGACGCTCGGCGCGAGCAGTGCGCTCGGCGACTGCGGCGCGTCGAGATCGACCGTGTAGTACGACTGCGTGAACTTGACGACGTAGCGCGACCGCGTCTCCTGCTTGGAGAAGTCGAAGCTCGCCTTGAGGCTCGCGACGCCGAGGCCCCAGCTCGCCTGGACGCCGAGCGCCATGTCGAGCTGCTCCTTGGAGTGGACCTCCTCGATCTCGCTCGACTGATTCGCGGGCGTCGAGCCCGTGATCTCCTGCTGCAGCACACCGGTGAGCGCCTCGCGATACGAGGACAGCGTCGGGCTCTCGATCACCGCGCTCTTCTTGCCGCCGAGGTTCTCGAGGCTCACCGAGATCGTCGCCGGCGCGCGGTCGAGCACGATCTGCGTGAACAGACCGGTGAGGACGCTATCGGCGCTGACCATCGCACCGGGGAACATCGAGTCCGAGTTCGCCGCGTACGCGACGATCCGATCGAACTGCCGCGTCTCCTGGAGATTTTGCTTGGTGCACGAATAATCGCCCTCGCGCGACTCCGCGGAGCGTGCGCCCTGATCTACCTGTGTGGGCGCGACAGGAAGATACGGCAGCGAGGCGATGTACGCGTCGATGCCCGGGCCCTCCGGCTCCACGATCTCCGTGGCGCATCCAGTAGCCAGTGTCGCGAGGCAAAACCAGGTCGCTTTCATGCCGTCGCCATAGAGCAATCCTGTGGCCACAAGATCTGCGACTGCGCGAAACGTGCAATCGCGTGCTTAGGTGAAACTGAATCCGAAGTGGGGACGGGATGCCCGAGACCGCGTGACCACAGTGCGGTCTGCGTTGACCTGGCTACTTCGCAAGCCACCGCGGTAACTTCCGACCCCACATGACGACCGGAAAAGTCAGCCTCGAGCGCCGTGGACACGTCCTCCTGATCGGTCTCGATCGCGCGGCGAAGCGCAACGCGTTCGATCTGCCGCTCTGGGATGGCGTTTGCAAAGCGTACGGCGAGCTCGCACGCGATCCCGAGCTTCGCGTCGGCGTGCTGCATGCCGCCGGCGACCACTTCACCGGCGGCCTCGACCTCGTGCAGTGGACGCCGGTGTTTCAGGGCGGCGCGTTCCCGATCCCCGACGGAGGGCTCGACCCGCTGGGCCTCTCGGGGCCTCAGCTTCACAAGCCGATCATCGCGGCGGTGCAGGGCATCTGCCTCACGATCGGCATCGAGCTGATGCTTGCCACCGACATCCGCATCGCCGCCGCGAACACGCGCTTCGGGCAGATCGAGATCAAGCGCGGCATCTACCCGGTCGGCGGCGCGACGCTGCGATTCCCGCGCGAGGTCGGCTGGGCGAACGCGATGCGCTGGCTGCTCACCGGCGACGAGTTCGATGCGGCTGAGGCGCTACGGATCGGGCTCGTGCAGGAGGTCGTCGCGCCGGGCGAGCAGCTCGCGCGGGCGATCGCGCTCGCCGAGGTCGTCGCCGCGCAAGCACCGCTCGGTGTCTACGCGACGCTCGCGTCCTCGCGCCACGCACTTCCCGAGTCCGAGCGCGCGGCAGGCTCGCGTTTGCTCTCCGATCTGAGACCGCTGATGGGTAGCGAGGACGTGCAGGAGGGTCTGCGGGCGTTCATGGAACGCCGCCCGGGAAGCTTCCGTGGCCGCTGACGGGCGCATCCTCGACGAGACCGTCGCTCATCTCTACGCGCAGGCGCTGGTCGCGATCGCGCGCGCCGACGGCGAGATCGCCCTCGAGGAGGGCGCGCGCCTCCAGCAGAAGATCGAGCTGCGCTCCGGTCGCCCGGCGAACCTCGATGATCTCCTCCTCTCCGAGTCGCTCGATCCCGACGTGCTCGCCGAGACGCTCGGCCGCACCACCGGCCCGTTTCGCGGGGGCGGTGGCCTGCACCCCGGCGAGCTCGCCCAGATGATCGTCACCGATGCGATCTCCGTGCTCCTCGCGAAGGGGCACATCTCCGAGGAAGAAGCGCAGACGATCGTGAAGTTCGCGACCGCGCTCGGCTGCACGCTCGAGGAGGTCCGCCGGATGAGCGCGCACCTCTCGCCGTGGTTCGCGTCGCACTTCGGCTAGAGCGGGCGCTCGGCCTGTGCACGCCCCGTCATGACGAGCAGCGCAGGCCGGGCGCGCGCTCTAGGGATCGAACGCGAGGCCCTGGATCGTCATGCCGCCGTCGACGGCGAGCGTCTGCCCGGTGATGTAGGACGCGCAGGGCAGGGTGAGGAACACGATCGCCGCGGCGACCTCGGCGGGCTCGGCGACCCGCCCCAGTGGCGTGCGCGCGACGATGGCGTTCATCCGTCGCTCCTGTGCGAGCACCGACGCAACGAGCTCGGTCCGCGTGTACCAGGGCGCGACCATGTTGACGCGGATGTTGTCGCCGGCGAATTCGAGCGCGAGCGTGCGTGTGGCCTGCGAGAGCCCGGCCTTCGCTGCGCCATAGGCGACGCCGGTCGCGAGCGCGACAATGCCCGCGACCGAGCCGACGTGCACGATCGAAGCCCCGCGCGCCGCGACGAGCCGCGGGTGAAGCTGGCGCGACAGCGAGAGCGGCGACAGGAGATTGAGCCCGACGACCTGCTCGATCGTCGCGTCGTCGTAGCCCGTGAGCGGCCGGCGGATGTTGCCGCCCGCGTTGTGGACGAGCACGTGCAGCTCGGCGGGCGCTTGCTCGATCACGGCCGCGCGACCTGCCGGCGTTGCGACGTCGGCGGTGATGCCGGTGACCGCTCCGGGATGCGCGGCGATCGTCTCGTCGATCGGTCCCTGCATGCGCGCGACGATCGTCACGTGTGCGCCGAGCTCGACGAGCTGATCGACGACCGCGCGGCCGATACCCTTGCTGCCGCCGGTGACGAGCGCGTGCTTGCCGTCGAGGCGCCAGGCCTCGCGGGTCACTTCGCGTGCTTTCCGACGACCGTGATGTACTGCTCCATCGCGGCGTCCTTGGTCAGGCCCTTCCGCTTCGCCCAGGCGTCGTACTTCGCACGGCCGCGAACGTCGAGCATCCCGGGGCGATCGCCCGCGACGTCGCCGGAGGTCGCCTGCTTGTACAGCGCGTAGAGGTCGAGCATCACGTCGGTGCCGACGCTGACCGGCTTGATCCGTGCCTGGGCGTCGGCGAATTGCTGCGCGAGATCGGACATGGCGAGGAGGATATCAGCGCGGCTTGCAGACCGTCGCGGTCGCGGCAGAAGCTCCGCTGTTGCCGACGAAGCGCGGCGCATCGACCTTCGTGGTCCGCGGCAGCGAGAGGCACTGGCCGTTCTGCGCGGCGGCCTTGCTCACGCAGATTCCCGCCACGGCGGAGGTGCTCGCGGGGTCGGCGATGCAGAACGTCGGTGCGGAGCCGGCCTGGTCAGGGCACGAGCCCGCGCAGGTCTGCGTGCAGAACCCAGCGGAGTGGCAGCGACCACCGGTGAACCCGCACTGCGCGTTCGTGGTGCACGCGGTGCCGATGAACGGCGTGGGAGCGGGCGTAGCGCCGTGGAGCCGCGGGAACGCGGAGGTGTTGTCGAGGGGGACGAAGGTGTAGCCCTGCGCCTTCAACGTGGTGAGGATGCCGTCGAGGCTGTCGGCGGTCGACTGGTGGATGTCGTGGAACAGCACGATGCCGCCGTTGTTCGCGCGGACCTGCGACAGGACGTACGCCTTCATGTCGTTGCGCATATCGTCGGGGACGTAGCGGAACGTCGTCTTCTTGCACACGCCGCCGCCGGACGCGTAGCACCAGTCGGCGCTGTCGACGTGCCAGCCGGTGACGATGTGGCCGCGGTCGCGCGCCTGCTTCATCGTCGCGCAGGTCGAGCTGCCGAACGGGAAGCGGAAGTACTTCGGCGTCTCGCCGGCAGCGCGGATCAGCGCGTCGGTCCTGTCGATCTCGCTCGCGACCTTCGTCGCGGTCTGCTGCGCGAGGTTCAGGTGACCTTGCGAGTGGTTCGCCAGGATGAACAGCGGGTCGGCGGCGATCTGCGCCGCGATCTCCTTCGCGCCCGGCGTCGCGTAGCGACTGCCGTTCGTGAAGAACGTCGCGGGCGCGTTGTGCGCCTTCAGCACGCGGATCACCTGGGGGGTGGTCGCGGGGTTCGGGCCGTCGTCGAACGTCAGCGCGATGCGCTTGTTGAAGCCCGTGCGGTCCGGCACGCGCACGCCGGAGCAGTCGGTGCCGTCTTCCTTGCCGGGCAGCAGGCCCTCGTCATACGCCTCTTCGAACAGTGCGCTGTCGTCCGTGCAGCTGTGCTCGTCGTGGCACTCGTCATCCACGCAGGCGGAGACCAGAGACACCAGGGCGGCGAGGACGGCAGGGCTGTGGCGCATGGCTGCCCCTCCGAGGAGCAAGCGATGCGCCACGCCAACTAGCGGGATCCTCGTCGGCGCGGGTGGCTACTGGACTTGCGATGCAGCCGGTGTAGTTGCCACTACAGGCCCAGCAGTGCACGAGCGTGCGCAACTCCGATGGTCACGGCCATCGCGTGGTCCTCCATGACGTCGACCTCCGCCGCCGTCCCGGTGAACGCGATGTATGCGACTTCGTCGGAAGCGCCGCCGATGCGCGGGTCGGGGTTGATGCCGAGGACCTGGGCCATCCGATACGACGCCTCGCCGATGCTCGCGGTGGGCCCGACATCGCCGAGCACGCCGTACTCGACCCGGTCCTTGTAGATCACCACCGCGACCGAGCCCATGCGCAGGCCGGCGTTGCGGTAGCTCCAGCGCGTGCTGACGCCCGGCACGACCACGAACGGAAGCGCGGCCGCATCGAGCGGGTCGCCCATCGAGTCGGTCGCTGCCGTCTGGTTCATGAAGTACGGATCCGTCATCAGGTTGCACTGCGGGGTGATCTTGCCGTCGCAGTCGACGTCGAGATCCGCCTTCCAGAACACCGCGCCGGGCAGGCCGCAGATGTCCACGGTCGGTGTGCCGCCGCCGTTGTGCGCGTACTTGCCGCCGACGACGTTGCACGTGGTCAGTGCGCCGAGCAGCTGCGCGGCGGTCGGATTCCCGGGCGCGTCGGGCGTGATCATCGCAGCATCGGGACCCGGGTCCATCATCATGGGGTCATCGCCGCACGCGGCGACGAGGGCCAGGATCATCACCATGCGCCGCATCGGCGCCCATCCTATCAGGCGAGCGCGCGTGCGAGGGCGGGAAGCGCATCACCCGCCCGGGCATCGACCCGGATCGACGCGTGCGGATCGCCGCGGGTCGGGCCGCGGTTCAGGATCGCGACCGGCACATCGCGCTCGGCAGCCTTGCGCACGAAGCGGTAGCCCGAGAACACGGTGAGGGACGACCCGACGACGAGCAGGAGCTCGCCGCGATCGAACGCGGCCCATGCGGCATCGAGCGTCGGCCGCGGCACGCTGCCGCCGAAGAACACGACGTCGGGCATCAGCACGCCATCGCAGGCGGCACACGCGGCGACCGTGAAGTCCGCGACTAGCTCGTCGGGAAGATCGGCATCGCCGTCGGGTGCAATCGCAGCGGCGTGTGCGCGCGAGGTCCACGCCGGGTTCGCGGCGTCGAGCCGCTGCTGGAGCTCGGCGCGCGTGGTGAGCTCGTTGCACGCGAGGCAGCGCACGCGGCCGATCGCACCGTGCAGCTCGACGACATCGCGCGTGCCGGCGGCGCCGTGCAGGCCGTCCACGTTCTGCGTGATCAGGCCGGCGACGACACCCGCTGCTTGCAGCTCGGTGAGCGCGCGGTGCGCCGCGTTCGGCTGCGCGCCGGCGAGCCGTGGCCAGCCCAGCATCGAGCGCGCCCAGTAGCGTCTCCGCATCTCGGCCTTGTCGACGAACTCGCGGTGCTGGATCGGCGGTCGCGTGCGCGGCGGTGTATCGATGCCGCGGTAGTCGGGGATCCCGGACTCCGTGGAGCAGCCGGCACCCGTCAGGACGACGATGCGGCGCCCGCGCGCGAGCTGTGCCAGTCGTTCGACAGCGGGATCCACGCTGCAAGCATAGTGTACGCTGAGCCCGTGGCACTCACGCAGAACGAGCTCGACACGTACGAATTCAAGCTGCGCAAGCGCGGCTTTCGACGCGATGACCTGTTCATGCACGACTGCGCCGACTGCAGCGCGCAGAAGCAGGTGCTGACCTACGTGATCTCGGGACGTCAGGGTGGGCGCGACATCAAGCTCTGTCTCGAGTGCGGCACGTCGCGCAGCTTTCGCAGCGGCTCCGGTCTGCAGACTCGCGAAGAGGATCCGGACTTCGACCTCAAGACGTTCCTGGGCTAGTTGGCATAGGCTCCGCGTCATGAAGACGCGTGCAGCTGTGGCGTACAAGGCAGGTGAGCCGCTCGTGATCGAAGAGGTCGATCTCGAGGGGCCGAAGGCGGGGGAGGTGCTGGTCGAGATCAAGGCGACCGGGGTGTGCCACACCGACGAGTTCACGCGCTCCGGCGGTGACCCCGAGGGGCTGTTCCCGGTCATCTTCGGCCACGAAGGCGCGGGCATCGTTCGCGAGGTCGGCCCGGGCGTCAGGTCGCTGCAGCCCGGCGACCACGTGATCCCGCTCTACACGCCGGAGTGCCGCACGTGCAAGTCGTGCCTCTCGCGCAAGACGAACCTCTGCACCGCGATCCGCGCGACGCAGGGCAAAGGGATGATGCCCGACGGCACGAGCCGGTTCTCGATCAAGGGCAAGCCGATCCATCACTACATGGGCTGCTCGACGTTCGCGAACCACACGGTGCTTCCGGAGATCGCGCTCGCGAAGGTCCGCAGCGACGCTCCGTTCGACAAGATCTGCTACATCGGCTGCGGGGTCACCACGGGCATCGGCGCGGTGATGTACACGGCGCAGGTCGAGCCCGGCGCGAACGTCGTGGTGTTCGGTCTCGGCGGCATCGGCCTCAACGTGGTGCAGGGCGCGAAGCTCGTCGGTGCCGACAAGATCATCGGCGTTGAGATCAATCCCGCGCGCGAGGCGCTCGGCCGCTCGTTCGGCATGACGCACTTCGTGAACCCGAAGGAGCTGGGTGGGGACGGACTGAAAGGCGACCTCGTCGGTCACCTCGTCGAGCTCACCGGCGGCGGTGCGGACTACTCGTTCGAGTGCGTCGGCAGCACCACGCTCATGCGGCAGGCACTCGAGTGCTGTCACCGCGGCTGGGGCGTCAGCGTGATCATCGGTGTCGCGGGTGCGGGTCAGGAGATCTCGACCCGTCCGTTCCAGCTCGTCACCGGGCGCGTGTGGAAGGGCTCTGCGTTCGGCGGGGCGCGCGGCCGCACCGATGTTCCGAAGATCGTCGACTGGTACATGGACAAGAAGATCGAGATCGATCGACTGATCACGCACAAGCTGCCGCTCGAGAAGATCAACGATGCGTTCGACCTCATGCACGAAGGCACGTCGATTCGGACAGTTATCGAGTTCTGAACGATCCAGGCGTGGTGATCCGACCACTTCGTGTACGGTCTGCGGCATGCGGACCATCGTGCTCGTGCTGCTGCTGTGTGTGCCGGCGCTCGCCGATGCCGAGGACGGCGACAACTTCCTTCAGGGCGTGGTCGGCTATTCGACGCCGATCGCCGGAGCGCAGTACTCTGAAGGTATCGGCAGCGGCGGCGCGCGCATCGGCCTGCGCGGCGGCTGGTCCGGGTTCCGCAACGCGGATGGATCGGCGCGGCTCGGGATCGAAGCGAGCTTCGACTTCCGGCCCGTCACCGTCGGCGAGGACAGCGAGCAACAGCTCCGCATGATGGCGGGCCCGCGGCTGACGTTCAGCGCCGACCCGCTCGAGGTCTACTTCCGCGCTTCGGTCGGCTATGACCGGCTCTACATGGGCGACTCCGTCAATCCCGACGGCCTCGCGCTCGAGCCGGGCTTCGGCGCCGCGTATCGCCACAAGGGTTTGGTCATCGGTGCGGAGGCAGCAGTGCCGATCGCGCATCACCCGCAGGTCACGAGCGGCGAGTACATGGACGGCTTCACCGGAGCGGACCTCCAGGTGATGACGTTCGCCGGCGCGTCGTTCTAGTCAGCGATTGATCGCGCGCGCGGTCGGTCGCCAGCGGACGATCACGGTGAGCGCGAGGCAGGCGTTGCCGCCGGCCACGATGAACTGCCGGTAGTCGGGGAAGCGCGTCGCGAGCAGGAACGCGATGAAGTAGCCGACGCTGCTGATGCCGAGCCACGGATCCGTGTTGACGGCGAACATGCCGCACATGGAGCCCCACAGGAACAGATTCATCGTCAGCGTCAGCCCCACGTCGAGGCCCATCAGCCACACGCCGACCGCGAGCATCAGCTGGGCGGCGAAGATCATCTTGCCGGCATCGAAGATGCGGCGGTTGATCGCCGTCATTGCCTTTCGGCTCGCCCAGAGCCACAGCGTCATCGAAACGAGCAAGCACGCGCCGGCCCACAGGATCGCGAGCTGGTGCGTGCGCAGGCCCATGTCGGACCGTATGCCGGCGATCAGCGGCAGGAACACGAACGCGACCGTCAGCGCGCCGACCGCCGTTCGGGTGCGCGGATCGACCGTCGGATCGGCATCCTTCTGCCGGCGCACCTCGGCGTCGGCGGCGGCCTGTGCCTTCGCGAGGAGGGCGGGCTTGTGGTCGAGCTCCTTGAGCAGCGTGACGGCTGCGCGCGGATCACCGCACGCGAGCTCGTACTCCGCGACCACGGTCGCCGCGCGGTTCAGGCCGTCGCGCGCCTCGGCGTTGTCGCGCCACACGGCGAGCGCCTCGTGGAACGCGAACCGGCAGATCGCGAGCCGGCGATAGATCTCCTCGCGCTGCGCCGGAGCATTCGCGCGCGCGAGCTCGACCAGCTCGGCGAGCTGCACCGCCGCGGTGCCCGCGAGGCGGAGCGAGCCGCGGTGCTCGACGTAGCGCTGCAGCGCGTGCTGGAGCGCCTCGACGCTCGTGTAGCGCTCCGCCGGATCCGGCTGCATCGCCGTCATGCAGATCTGCGCGAGCTCGGCGGGCGTGTCGCTCGGCAGCGCGGGCTTCGACAGGATCACGCTCGTGATGATCGCGAGCGCGTCCTTGCCGCGGTGCGGAGGCAGGCCGGTGATCAGCTCGTACAGCACGGAGCCGGCGAGGTAGATGTCGGTGCGCTCGGACATCGGTGGCGCGTCCTCGCGGCCGAGCATCTCGGGAGCCATGTACGACGGCGTGCCCGCGAGGTCGCTGCTCTCGCTGATGTGCGGGAACCGGCCCGTCGTGTCCTCGTGCAGGCTCGCGGCGATGCCCCAGTCGAGCAGGTAGACCTCGCCGAAGTTGCCGATCATCACGTTGCTCGGCTTGAGGTCTCGATGGATCACGCCGCGCGCGTGCGCGAACCGCAGCGCGTTCAGCACCTGATGGAGGATGCCGAGGTTCCAGGCGAGCAAGTCCGTCGCGCCGAACCGGCGCTGCACCTCGGTCGCATCGTTGAACAGCTTGCTCCACTCGACGCCATCGACCCGCTTGAGGATCAGGAGCGGCTGCAACTGCTCGTCGATCTCGAGGTGGTGGACCGGGACGATGTTCGGGTGCTCGAGCGCGCCCGTGACCCACGCCTCGCGCAGGAGGTCGCTCGCGGCACCTTGATCGCCGCGGCCGGGCTTCAGCGTCTTGACCGCGACGACGCGACCGAGCGCGACCTGCTCGGCCTCGTGGACTACGCCCATGCCCCCCTCGCCGATCAGCTTGCCGGTGCGCAGCTCGATCGGCTTGCCGCGCTTCGCGAGCGCGAGCAAGAATTCGTTCGCGCGACGCACGCTCTCGTCACGCTTGCCGGCGGGCACGATCGTGCCGGTCGGCGCCGACCTCAGCGTAGCGCCATCGCCGCCAGCATCGACGGTCTCCAGCCACGCTTGGACGTCGTGCTCGGCGGTGCGCGCGGTCGCCACCGTCCGATGGTAGGTCAGTTCAGCTCGGAGCGCACGACGCGGAACCAGAACGAACGCGGTGCCGAGCAATGCCGGCACTCCACGTCGACGCGGCGAAGCGCCGGCGCCGGAGCCTCGTGCTCGAGCACGCGGTATTCACCGTTGCAGTGCGGGCAGTGCCAGTTCTTCACGCGCGGCTCGATCACCGCCGTCGAGGTCACGGGCATCGGCCTGGAGCGCTCGTCGTACATACGATCATTGTGATGTTTCGTACGCGTCGCGCACCTCTCCAAGCGGGTAGTGTCGGCGCTGTGACGAAGAAGCGGGCGTGGACGGCGGCGAAGAAGGCCGCGATGCTCGCGAAGATCCGCGCGCTGTGCGAGACGTTCCCGCGCGCCGTCGAGCGGCCGAGCCACGGCGCGCCGACCTGGTTCGTCGGCAAGGGCAAGTCGTTCGCGAACGTCACCGACAACCATCACGGCGACGGCCGGTTCGCCCTGTGGGTCGCGGCGCCGCCAGGCGCGCTGGCGATGCTCGTCGACAGCAACCCGGACCACTACTTCGTGCCGCCGTACGTCGCGCACCTCGGCTGGGTCGGCGTGCACCTCGATCGTGCGCCATGGTCGGCGATCGCGTCGGTGCTCGAGCAGGCGTTCCTGCTGCGAGGTGGACGCTATCCCCAGACCAAGGATTGACAGGTCAGCGAGCCGTCGGCCTTGCGGACCTCCGTGGTCGGAACGGGATGGGGATGGTGGCCTGCAGCGTCGAGCAAATCGATCGTTCTCGGATACTCCGCGGCGCAAACGACGTGACTCGATCGAGCGACCGCATTGGCTGCGTACGTCTCCTCCCTTGGAACCCGCAGGATCTCGACCCCGGGAAACAGGTGCGGGGACAGATTCTCATCGGCGAGGAGGATCGTCTGCTGATCGATCGGCGAGACGACACACTTGAGATGGAGGGTGCCAGAGGGGAGGCCGACCGGAATCACGACATCGCGTCCAAACCAGTGACGCAGCATCTCGATGCCCTCCGCGTTGGTCCGCGCCGAGCGTGCAACATAGAACTTGCCGTTGACGTACATGACGTCGCCACCGTCGAGCGTCGCGGGCTCCTGCATCTGCACGAGATCGAGGTATGGCGCGAGGGCATCGGCGATGGGTGGGGTCTCGCGCCGCCGTGTGACCGCTCCGGGTCGCGTGATGATCGCCTTGCTTCCGACGATCACGGCGGTGTCCTCGACGAACACGCAGTCCGGGCACTCTTCGTCGGCCTCGACGACGATCTCATGATCCACACGGAGCGCCGCGCGGTACAGCGCGTGCTGCTCGCGCGCGAGCACCGGGTCGATCGACGACGCTGCTCCGACGGCGCTCAGGGCGCGCGTGAACGAATCAGGAATCTTGCGGACGAGCGCTCGAGTCACCATCACGCACCTGCGGCGCGCTTCGCGGCGGCGATCAGCGCGTCGTAATCGGGCTCGGTGCTCTGGTCCGCGACGATCTGCCGGTACGCGATCTTTCCGTCGGGCGCGATCACCCAGACGCTGCGCGCGAGCAGGCCGGTCTCCTTCACCTCGAGCCCGAACGCCTTGCCGAACGCGCCACCCTTGTAGTCCGAGCCCATCTTGATCCGCATCACGGCCTCGTCGTGGAAGCGGCTCTGCGCGAACGGCAGATCGCGACTGACGGTATAGACCTCGGTGCCCTTCGGAAGGAGGTCGAGCGCATCGCTGACGCGGTGGCTCTGCACCTCGCAGACCTTGGTATCGATCGAGGGCACCACCGACAGCACGACGAGCTTGCCGCGCAGCGCGGAGAGCTGGATCGGCTCCATCTTGAAGCCGCTCAGCGTGACATCCGGCATCGGGTCACCGACGTCGAGCGTCTTGCCGACGATCGTCAACGGCTGGTCGCCGCGCTTGATCAGATCGGTGCGCTCGGGCGGGGCCGGCGGCGCCGACGCGGTCTTCGAGCAGGCGGCGAGCAGCGACACGACGACGACGAAGCGGATCATGACAGCCACCGCTGTTCGAGGGGACGGACGTTGTAGCGGTCGCGCACCACGTCGAGCTGCTCGTCCCACTGGTCTTCCCAGATCACGCCGAGCAGCGGCTCCGCGTCGCGCCCCGAGCGGTACGCCTCGAGCGCCGAGTGGCGCAGCGTGCCCCATCGCTTCTCGAGCACGAGGTGCTTCATCGTTCCAAGCACCATGATCATGGCGGACACCGGCAGGCGGAGCTGACCGTACGAGAACCAGTGGGTCAGCACTTCCTCGTGCCCGGTGATGCCGATGCCGAGCAGCGCGTGCCAGACGTCGTGCGTCTGCCGGAACCGCCGCATCAGGTATGCCATGTCGGGGTCATCGACATGGCGGGTCGCTGCTGCCTGGTAGTCGGCGCTGAGCTTGTTCCCATCGAGGTGTCGGACGTACGCGCCGCCGAGGGTGTCCGCCGGAAGCTTTCTGAGCATGTCGTAGTCGACGTGGTCGCTCGACAGCTCCGGGCGCTCGTCGAGCAGGCGCCGCCCGTCGGGTGTCGCCGAAAGCGCCTCGAGGAGGCGGCGATATGCCGGCCTCCCCGTGATCTCTTCAACGCGGTGGATCTCGTGGGTCTTCGTCGAATCGCCGAGGACCCTGACCACCGCCTGACCTACTCGATACGCATCTTTCAGAAGGCTCGGCTCGCCCATGGGGAAAGCCTACTGTGCTTACTGCTGAGGAGCCACCAGCGAGGTCGCCCTCTCCTCGCACACTTCGCGAATCCGCCGGTCCTTCTGCGCGTTCAACCGACATGAAGCGCCGCGACGTCGTGCTCGCTGCTCTCGCGGCCGGCCTCGGCCTCGCGACGCTGCTCTATCACGGGCCGGGTCGCTGGTTCTTTCGCGGCCATGTCGGTGATGTCGCCGCGACGATGTTCGTGCTCGCGGTCCTCGGCGTCACGCGCTGGACTCTCCGGACGCGCGCGCTCGTGACGCTCGGCATCGCGACTGCGATCGAGCTCGGTCAGAACGTGTGGTCGGGTGGGCTGATCCTCGGCAGCGTCTTCGATCCGTGGGATCTGGCAGCGTACCTCGTTGGCGTCATCATCGGGGTCACCTACCATCTCGCGCATGACGTTCCGCTACCTGATGCGCGTCCGCTACGGTGAGTGCGACGCACAGGGCATCGTGTTCAACGCGCGGTGGGGTGAGTACGTCGACCTCGCGGCGTCGGAGTACACGCGCCACCTGTTCGGCTCGACCGATCCGGTTGCCTCCGACTTCGACTGCCGCCTCGTCAAGCAGACGATGGAGTGGCACGCGTCGGCGAGGTTCGATGACGTGCTCGAGCTACGCGTGCGCACGACCCGGATCGGCACGACCTCGTACACCACCGCTACAGAAATCCGCCGATTCGGTGATGGCTCGCACCTCGCGGACTGCGAGACCGTGTACGTGTGCGTGTTCCACGGTACCGCGAACAAGCGCCCACTTCCCGACCGCCACCGCGCGGCGCTCGAAGCCGGTGCCACCGATGTCGTCGTCGATCACGCCGGTGCCCTCCCGCGGTAGCCGACGTGGCATGATGATCGTGGTGTGGGACGAGTTGTGGATCGAGAAGGACGTATCCGGAGAGACCTTGCGGGCCGCCGTGGGCCAGGCGCACGGAGGGGCGGGCGATGACGTCATCGTGGTCGACGGCATCGCCGCGGCTCCCGAACGCGCCGCTGCGGTCGAGGTCTATCGCACGCGCGGCGGCGGCGAGTTCGCGACGCGGATCCAGCTGAACGGCCAGGAGCCCGATGATCGCCGCTTGTTCTGCGCGCGGCTCGCGAGCGCGCTGCAGTGCAAGGTGCTCGGCGACGACGGCAAGGTGAATCCGTTCACCTTCATGCTGTACGAACCGGGCAACGCGATGCGGGTGTCGCTCGAGCCGGCGCAGCTCGACGAGCAAGCCGCGGTGGTCGTCGGTCCCTATGTCGAGCGCGATGAAGACGAGGATGCGCGGCCGACGCGCCCGGTTCGTCTGGTCACCGAGCCGACGCAGTATCGCGAGACGCGCGGCGGCCGGGTCGCGCACATCGTGTGCGACTACATGGTCGAAGGGCTGCCACGTGCTCCGCTCGTGCCGTGGAGTCCCGAAGCGAGCGACTCGTACGAGAAGCTGCAGCGGTTACTGGGCACGCTCGCCTATCGCAAGGCGAGTGATGACGAGCTCGGATCGATCAGGAACTGGCGCACGAGGTTGCGAGCCGAGTTCCCGGATCCCGAGAAGGCTGGCTGGTTCGTGGTCGAGGTTCTGGAGGCAGCGGACATCGTGCTCGCGGAACCGTGGGACCCGAACCTGCCGGCGATGACTACCTAGTCGCTCAGTCGCTACGGCGTGTCGTCGCGCGGAACCAGCGACGGCTGGTTCGCCGGGTCAACAACCGGAGTATCGCTGTCGGTCGCCTGGACCTGCTCGTCCCAGGCGATCTGCGGACCCTTGGTGGTGCGGGGCGCGTTCTGACGCTGCGCCTTACGCTCTGCCTTCTGGCGAGCCTTGTCCTTGAGGTCGGTCTCGCGCTGTCGTTTTGCAAATGTGGCTTTACGGTTCATTCGCCCTCGTAGGTGGAAATGAGCACTACACCTTACCTCGGACCGGGGTCGGGCGCTCGCAAAGAGATCCCGCTCACGGCACGAGCCCGCTGTAGTGAAGGAGGCGCAATATCACGCGAGCACCGTGACTTGCCAGCAGGTTAACGAGGTCATCGTCTTCCAGGACGACGGACAGATCGGTGTGAATGGCATGCGGGCGCAGCGCGGCCAGGAGCGGGGCCGCCAGCGCCGGCCGCGAGACCCGGAAGATCCTCGCGCCATCGGGATCCAGGGCAGCGATGCCCACCGGGGCGCAGGCCTCGTCGCGGAGCTGGCGCAGGACGAGGCGAGGGCGGCGCCGTGCCATCGCGAGCTGGCCACCGAGCAGGCCGAGCGCGCGCTCGATATCGTCCTCGTCATCGCTGGCAACCGGAAGCGCGGTCGCCGGTTCGCGCGGTAGATCTGGTAGGCGAGCCCACGGAAATCGCAGCGCGGCCGAGCGATGCGCGGGGCGCATTCCGAGCTGTTCGTAGATGTTGATCGTCGGCGACTCGGGACGCACGTCGAGGTGCCATTCGCGAACGCCCGCGGAGCGAAGCGCTACCGCGGCCGCGAGCATCAGCGGCAGGCTTGCATCCGTGGAGCGGGGCCCGGTGACGAGCGCGCGAACGTAGCCGACCGTGCCGAGCGTCTGGTACCGAACGTAGCCCGCGACATCGCCATCGCGCTCGTCGATCAGCGTCCCTCGCAGTGGGGGCGCCGTGACACCGACCGCCTCGGAGAGCTTGGCTACCGCGAGGAGGTCGGTCGGACGAGCGGGACGGATCATCGAACGGACAACCGCCCGTGCGGTGCCGCCATTTCCGTCTAGAGGATGATGTCCGCGACGCCGAGCCGGAAGATCAAGAACGCCTTGAAACGATTCTGCCCCGTCGAGTGGAACGCATCGCCACCTGCCCCATCGGCCGGGTCGTACCACATCCACTTCGCGTTGCTCGCGATGCCATCCGTCGCCGCGGTGGGCTGACACGTGATCGGAAATGTACCGGTCTGGTCGTCGTTCATCTCGCCAACCGCGAGCGTGCCGAGCGCGCCCGTCGTGACCGGGCCTGCGCTGTTGACCCAGCCCTTGCTCGTGGTCCCCGCCGCGCCGGTGCCCGCGTTGCAGCGGGCGATCTCGGTGTTGATGATCGCCTGCGTCGGTCCGGTGAGCGCATTCGCGCCGCTCGAGTAGTCGATGCCGGTCGCGCAGACCTCGAAGCGCGGATCGCCGGTGATGACCGTGCCGCTGTCCCGCGCGAACGTGCCGAGCACGCCCTGCGTGACGGAGAGGTCGTCCCACGTGACGATGTAGAGGTACGCGCCATCGGGCGCATCCGCCTCGGGGATCGTGTAGACCTCGGGACCTTCGCCGATCGGGCAGTTGAAGATCTGGCCCGCGGTCTGTGCGCGCTGGCCCTGCGTGAAGTGGGTGACGTTCGACACGTCCCCGTAACCGAAGCTGTACGCGTTGTCGGCGGTGATCACGACGTGCACCGGGCCGCTCGCGTGCGGCGCAGCATCGATCGCGGCCGGCGCATCCTCGTCGCCACCGCCGCTCGCGTCGGGCAGGCCGCCGCGCGCCGATGGTCCACATGCGGAAACCAGCATCAGCCACGCGAGCCTTGTCCTCATGCCCCCGGGCGTAACAC
>JACCRC010000459.1 GCA_013813765.1 Deltaproteobacteria bacterium
CGCTGAGTTCGTGCACGCGTCGCCGCGGCACGGCTGCGGCGAAGAACCGTCCGCGCTTCACCGGGTGGGTCCCTGGATACCGGTGACGCCGGTGGTTCTGGTACCCACGCTCGCCGGTGGCGACACATCGCTGAACGGGTCCGACAAGAAGGTGTCGATACGACGAACCAACGCCTCGCCGCGGCTCTTCATCGCGTCGCGAGCCTTGACCAGCTCCTTGTACTCATCCAGCTCGTGAACGAGAGACGCAGCCCATGGCTGGACCTCCAGCGACTTCTGGATCTTGCGACGAAGCTCCGCGAGGAGCCGATCGCGATTGCGTCGAAACTCTAGCTCGGTCTGATCCGTAAGGACGATCCGGTGCGCGTAGGAACGGAGCGCCAGCAGCACCGCCTTGCGTTCCGTGATCGCCTGGTAGTGCGATAGGAACCAGTTCGTATCGATGTAGATGCGCACGGGTCTCCGAGCACCAGCCCTGGTGCGCTGTAACTGACGGAGCCTACGCGCCGTGTCTGACACAGCGGGTTCGCTTCGATAGGACCACCAGCCCTCACGGGCTCGGATGTCGGTCCGTTCTGCGAGTGTCGTTGCTCCGCATCGCCAGTTCCGGCGGCTGAGCACGGAATCAAGCCGAAGGAGTCAGTCCATGCCTTGTCGCCCCATCATCGTTTCGTTACCTTCCACAAGATCTGTGCAGAACGAGTTCCGGGACTCGCGTCGTGGTGACGCTGAGGTCACTGCCGTCGGTTTGAAGCGTGGTGCGGGTGCGCGCGCAGCCGCATCTGATCCGGATCCGGCGACCGGGCTTCGTCCGTTCTTCGGTTATTACGGAGGTAAGTGGCGCGACGCGAAGCTCTACCCCCCGCCGCGTCACGAGACGATCGTCGAGCCGTTTGCCGGCTCGGCAGGCTATTCACTGCGGTATGCCAGCAAGCGCGTCATCCTGTGCGAGCTCGACCCTGTCGTGGCCGCCGTGTGGAAGTACCTCATCGGCGTTTCGGCGCGCGAGATCTTGAAGATCCCGGACCTAGGCGACGACGAGACGGTCGATGACCTCGGACTCATCGAGGAAGCACGTTGGCTCGTGGGGTTCTGGCTGAACCGTGCGGTCACTCGGCCAAGGCGAAGTCCCTCGAAATGGATGCGCTCGGGGATCAGGCCAGGGTCGTTCTGGGGAGAGCGTGTTCGCAATACGATCGCATCCCAGGTGGACTCTATCCGGCACTGGAAGGTGCATCCCGTTAGCTACGTGGACTGTCCGTCGACGCGCAACGCCACCTGGTTCATCGACCCGCCATACCAGTGCGCGGGAAAGCACTACCTCTTCGGGTCCGAGAAGATCGACTACGCCGCACTCGCGACGTGGTGTCGCGCACGGCATGAGCAAGTCATCGTTTGCGAAAACGAGGGGGCGACCTGGCTAAGGTTCCGCGAGTTGGCGGACGTCAAGACGACGCGGGCGGGGTACCGGTCCAAGGAGGTCGTGTGGACGTCAAAGAAGCCCTAGCGGGCTGGAAATCGATAGTTACCGAGCCGTGGGCCACGATGGCGACGATGACGGCTCGGTAACAGTGTTGGCCACGCCTACGGCAACGGACGAGTCGACCTAGTCGGTGGTCCCTCCCTGCTCCGTGAGCAGGGAGAGCGCGTTGTCCTGGTCGGGCGAGAGCCGCGCTTCGATCTCCAGCTCGGTCTTGGCGGCGAGGGCGAGGCTCTCCGCAGACGCGCACAGCAGCGACTGCATCAGCTTCTTCGTATCGGTGGTCACGCTGTCCTCATCGACGAATTCGTAGTTGAGCGTGAACACCGTGTGAAGCACGAGCTTCAGCTCGTAGCGCTGGATGAACGCGTCCTCCAGGCTCCGCTTCGAGAGCCGACGCCTCATGTCGAGGACGGGCGGGAACTCCTCGTTGTAGTAGAGCTGGATCCGGCCCGAGGTGCTGCGCACCGAGAAGCCGACGTACGCGGGATCAAGCGGCCACCCCAGGAGATTCCAGAGCGTGTGGTCGCGCTTGATCGCGATGGGCCGGAGGATCGGGATCTCCACCTCGGTGAAGTCGCGCTTCTTGACGGTGACCTTGACCGGCTTCGTCGGCCCAGTGTCGCCGCCGTCATCAGGATGCTCGGTGGGCGCGGGCTTGGGCGGCGGAACCGCGACGACCTCGACCTTCAGACTGCTCGTCATCGCCGCACCGTTCAGGTAGTCCAGCTGCACCTGGATCATCCCCTTCGAGCCGATCTTCGCGTCGTCAGGACACTTGAAGTGACACCGAACGCGCCCACCCTTCATCTCGCCGCCACCGAGGTACTGCACGCCGCTGGCGAGGACGCGAATCCTGGAATGCTCGGGGTCGGCGTCGTTCCAGTAGTGCGGCGGCGCGTCGGTCTCGAACAGCCAACTGTACTTCTGCCCGGGCCACATCTTGACGGACTCCCCTTTGAACTTCCATTGGATGTAGGTCGGGGGCTCGACCGCCTTGATCGGGACCAGCTCCGGCGGAGTCTTCTTGCTCGGGCCGTCGCCTTCCTCTTCGATGGTCTTCCAGATCTCCATGCGCTTGATGAACTTGTCGAACTCGATCCCGGCCTTCTTGAGGTACTTCTTCAGCGCGCCGGCCATGTTGTCATCACGGAGCTTGTCGCCCTTCGTGGTCACGTCGGCGGCGGCCAGCTGGGCATTCAGCTCCTCCAGCTTCTTGTCGAGCTTCAAGCGCCGGACAAGCTCGTCGATGACCATGTCCCGGATCGGCGTGTCCTTCACGTGCTCGCGCGTCGAGGTGAACATCTCGTACTTCGCGCGAGGGTCGAGACCGTTGCAGTCGATGTGGACGATCGTGTACTTGCCCACCGCCCACAGCTTGGCACCGGTAGCACCAGCTACGATCGAGCGGCTCTCCTCCGCGTGCGTCTGACCGTCGAGGCTGAAGATGACGGTCTTGTTGGGATCGACGTAGTTCTTCAGGGCGTCGCTCGAAGATCGACCATTCGGATCGACGACCCAGTACGTGATCTGCACCTGACCGAGGTCACCGCTGCCCTCGCGACCGCCGAACTCCCACGAGCCGAGCTTGTAGGTCTCCGACGAGCGATGGAGGATCCTCGATAGCTCCTGCGGCCTCTTCTTTCCGGGAGGCGGGTTGAGCGTGAACTCGTACGCGCGCTCCAGCACGTTGACGGTGCCGCGGATCTGGCGACCGCCCTGAGCGAAGTGCCCGGGCCCGCCGGGTCCCTTCCGCATCGGGATCTGCTCCAGCCAGATCGGAAGCAGCGGCTGAGCGAGGGACCGGAGCAGCAGACCGTACATGCTCTGGTTGCCCTGCATGGCGTTGAAGTCCGCGTTGTAGCCGATGTGCCGAACGAGCGTGCCCGGCTCGAACACGACGTCCTTCGAGACCTTCAGCGTCGGGACCTTGCCGTCGATGATCATGTACCGATACGTGGGGGTCTTCCCCATCGACCCGTCGGGCTGAATCCAGCGGCCCTCAACAAGCGTGAACGCGACCTCGTCGCTGCCGTGCTTACGCGACGCGATCAAGGTGAGGTCGCTGTACTGATACGTGCTGGAAGCGCCCTGACCATGCTTCCCGGTCAGGAAGGGCTTCGTCTTCTTGAGGCCGCGATTGAGAGACAGAATCGTGTCGGGGAACTCGGTGGCGGTCAGCCCGATCCCGTAGTCGCGAGCGTCAAGGATGCAGTCCTTGGGATCGCTGCGACCGACGAACGTACGCACGAGGACAGAGTCCTTCGCCAGCTGCGCGCTCTCCTTGTCGCTGAGTCCAGTCGCGAGCGCGAGGGGCCCCAGCTTGTACCATCGCTCGACCGCTGCGATCGGAGTCGGGGGCCGAGGGCCCTGGTCCTCGCTCGCCTTGAGTTCCAGACAGGCGTCCGCGCAGTTGGTGACGCGCTCGATGAACGCGCGCCCGGGGAACGCGTTCAGCGACATCGGACCGTCGTTGCTCTCCGAGTTGTTGAAGGCGACCCACTCGACCTTGCCGGCGTGCTTCTTCTCGAAGTGGATCAGCCGCGTGCGAGCATCCTTCCAGCTCGCCCATCCTGCCCACGGGAACTTGTAGCGCCGCTTGCCAGTCGGAGCCGCCGGCTCGACCTCGGCATCGGCATCGGCATCGGCATCGGCATCGGTCTCTTCTGCGGCGGAGTCCTCCGGCTCTTCCGCGCTCGGCGCGGGGACCGCGCTCACGTCGACGTCGAACTCGACCGTGGTCGCGAGCGCGTTGAACAGCTCGACCGCCGTCTCCGGCAGCCTCGGCAGAGGGGGAGGACTCACCTCCCGCACCTCTTTGGCCTTCGCGCCCTTCTTCGGGCTCTGGACAGATCTCTCCTGCGCTTCAGTCTCGGACATCTTCTCTTCTCCTGTTTCCCGACGCGGACAGCGGCGGGTCTCACGAGGCCGACCCGGACAGGGGAAGCCTCTACTGCTGGTCCGAAAATTCGGAGCCAACCCGCTGAGCATGACCATCCAAGCAAAGGAGCGCAAGTGGACAGCGCGAGGTGGATGCAGATCCCGGGGGCAGGCAGAGCAAGTCAGTACGACTCAGGAGTGAGTCCAGTGACCTCGCGTCCAGCCGACGACACCGTAGACGAGGTCCATCCATCGTGCGCCGCCTACAAATGGGAGAACCGGGGTCGTCTGCCTCGGTCGTTCGTACAGTGACTCGACAGACGAGGCAGAAGGCTGCCGCGAACGCGGTGCACAACGCGCCGGGTGAAGTGAACTCCGTGACGGCTTGTGCAGCACAGCTGCGCGACGCGTCGGATCCCGCTGATCTTGCTCATTCGGCCTTCGTGGAGCCGGCAGTTTCAGCCTCCGCGATTGTTCAGATCTGCACAGTCAAATGACCACATGAGTCGTGCACAAAGACGGATGGTCGATGGACGCGCGGAGAGAGCTCGTGCCGTCCGTTCGAGCCGCCGACCAGGCTGCTTGCGCGTTTCACAGCAAGCTCGGAGCCTTGGCTGGAAGAAAACGAAAAAGATCAGTCGGTCCAGGCGTTTGCGACGTCGATTTCACCGAGATCAAATAGATTTAGCTCTCTGTAGCCATGAGGCTACTTTACGCCGTCGTGGAGCTTCGGTGAACGTCGTCGTCGCGGCACCGCCAGCGCGCCAAACGTCGTTTCGAGCGCCATCGCGATCCGCACGATCGTCTTGACCGTGACGTTGACCTCGCCGGCTTCGATCCGCTGGTAGCGCTTGTAGTCGATCTTCGCTTGATGAGCGGCGTCCTCCTGCGTGAGGGCGAGCGCCTTCCGTGCCGCGCGAATCCTCTTGCTGAGATCGCGGAGGACGATGTCGGTCGCACTCGCTGCTGACAAGCGGCGGCACGTTCCACCAGTCCCCGTCGATCGAACACCGCACTTAATTGCGGTGTGAGAAGCTGGAACCCGATACCTGGAGGAGCCATGTGGAAGTGCATTGCCATCGCAGTTACGTTTGGAGCCGCATGTGCAGCCGGGTGGCGTGACTCGCCTCGCTCGGCGAAGGTTCGCAAGCAGTGCCTGGATCAGGTCTCCAGCACAAACAGCGACCACGCGTGGATGGAGAGTTACTGCGACACGGTCGTGAAGAACTGGGAAGCCGACCGGCGTCAGTCAGAAGCGGCTGGCGAGCCGACGACGGCTCCGACACCTCCCATTGCAACAACGGTGAACGAACGGCGGTACGCAGCCGAGGCAGACGCAACGAGCCGTGAGGATGAAGCAAGGCTGGCTGCTGAGCGCGAGGCGACCGAGGCCGCACGGATGAAGGCAGAGGATGCCGCGGTCGCGGTCTGCCAAGCGGACGTGGACGATGGATCACTCGCACGGGCAGCGAGTTGCTGGAACGCCCGACTCTACGAACTTCGAGAACTCGATGCCGCGCAGCGCGATCCTCGTGGTGTTCCAGGATGCCTCGACGAGGTGAACCAAAACATGCGAGAGGTCGAACGTTGCGTCAGCGCACCCGAGCGTTCAGACGATGACATCGTCGCCAAGAACACGTGCCTCGCATCGTACGTGCCGTCCGACAACACGTGTGGACCGCTGAACCTGGTGAAGGTGCGTGCCGAGTTCGAGGCCAAGGTCGACTTCACGACAATCAAGGCCCGCGTCGAGAGTAGGGCTGCGCCGATCGTGGCGCGCAGGGAGAAGGCGGCGGCTGAAGAATCCGCGCGACAGGCCATGGCTCAAGCCGCCGCGGACCAGGAAAAGAAACGCTGCCTCGGCACCAGCGTGCTTCAGGTCGTGCTGGCTCTCCGCATGGGTGGCGACGTCAGCGCCGCATCCCTGAAGGGTTGCAAGTACGACGTTGTGATCGCGACGGTGTCGACCACTACGCGCGATGGCTGGACGATCGTCCACTGGGGAAGTGACATGGTCGCTGCGTTCAAGTCTCGCAAGCGCCGCGTCGACGGCTCCTTCTTGCGCACGAGCGCGAAGGCGACATACGTCGGACTCGGCAGGTTCGACAGAACGGACGGCGGCAGCGCAACGGTCGCCACGTTCCGGCTATCTGAGTAGCAGACCACTGCACGGTCGACGTTGAACGAGCCGGCTACTCCGTAGTGGCCGTCCATCACAAGGCTGGGTGTTTGTCCGCTGCCTGTCGTGCGCGCGCATGCACGTAGGACCGGGCGTCCTCAGCATCGATTCTGTCGCTCGACATGGGGTCGGCGACGAACGCGCTTCGAGCGCGCAGGAGAACTATGCCCACGAGAAGAGACGCATCGCATCGACCGCCCTTGTCCACGTCCGCGCCAGCACATGAGCCGCCCGCTGGTCCAGAACCAGCGCTGCCCTCACCTCTCCCGCGAGTATCACCGTTGGATGCCCTGGTCAGGGGCGGCCACCTCCGCCGACGTAAACGAGCACGGACAACGAAGTCCAAGAAGGTGCGACCGTGAAGAAGGCTGCCGGGACTCGGGCGTGCCGGTACTTGCGAGTCAGCACCGCGGACCAACGGCAAGACCTGCAAGAGGACGAAACCTGCGAGCTGATCACGCGGCGCGGGTGGCAGCTCACCGCGACGTACAGCGATCACGGAATATCTGGAACCCGGGATCGTCGGCCTGATCTCGACAAGATGATCGCTGACGCTCGGCGCGGGAAATTCGATGTGGTCGTGGTCTGGCGAAGCGATCGGCTGTTTCGCTCGCTCAAGAACATGGTGAACACGCTCGCCGAGCTTGACGCGCTCAACGTTGCGTTCGTCAGCTGCACCGAGGCGTTCGACACAACCACGCCTCAAGGCAAGCTCTTGATGCACCTGGTGGCTGCGTTCGCAGAGTTCGAGCGGACTACCATCGTGGAGAGAGTCCGAGCTGGCATCGCGGCTGCGCGTCGGCGTGGCGTGCGGCTCGGTCGGCCTGGTGTGGACCTGGACCTCGCCAAGGCGGCTGACATGCGCGCCAGTGGCCTCTCCTACCGCACGATCGCATCGCAGCTCGGTGTCGGCGTCGGTCGGCTGCACGGTGCTCTGAACGCGAAGCGTGGCGTTCTAAATGGTGTCGACGGAGCCGCCTCCAAGTAGCCGAGATCTGGCTGGCCGGCGCGACTGTTCAGGAGTGTTCAAAACCTACTGATTTAGAACGCGCCACCTCGCGCCGCCGCGTCGATCGGCTAGACCGCTCCTTGAGAAGTCGACGGCGATGAACGTCGCCGTGGTGCGAGCTGGCGAAGTAGACGACCTCAGTTGTCGTTGAGGCCGAATGCGCGTGTGCCGAGCTTCCGCTTGTAGTGATTCTCCACGGCGATCACCTCCTTTTGCGTCAGCGAGCGCGAGAGCGTGCGGAGGATCGAGAACGAGAACGACGCGTGGCGATCCGGCTCGACGGCAAGCAGCTCCTTCAGGCGCTTGTTTCCACCGTGCTTGCTCGTCACGTACGTCTTCCAGCGACCGAGGATCCCCTCCTCACCGTAGGCCGAGCCAATGTATTGCTGCCCGCTGCCTTCAGAGGTGTCCACGATCAGGTACACACCAGCGACTCCGCCGAGCATCGTGTGCCACAACCGGTTCGCGTCGGGGTGTTGGACTATCTGCTTCAACTCGTCGGAGCGAAGCAGGACATCATCATAGCCAGAGAATTCGCGAACGAAGCCGCGCGGACGCAGCTCGATGACCGGTTTGTCCTTGAGCCATTGGTGCCACGAGCGTGTTGAAGCTCCCCAATCGATCACGAGACGGTCGCGAAGAGCGTTGAACTCAGAAAGCTCATCCAGGTCGTAGTGGTACAGGCTCGTTGTCCCCATCGTCGGGTACATGAACCCTTCGGGGAGAGGTACCGACTTCGCGGGACGCTTGCTGCCAACCTTGTAGACGCCGACGAAGCGGCTGCGGGCTCCTCTCTCGCCGATGAACGAAACGATGAAGTCACAGTTGAAGACGTCGGTGCTCTGCCTCGATTGGTACTCATCGAAGCCGCCGCAACGAAGCAGGGCATCAAGATCCCAGTCGGCGTCTGCATGGCGGACGAGCTTGACCTTCTGCGACCAGATGTCTTGGCGAACGACACGGAGGTAATCGAGTAGGTTCATCTTGAGCCTGCACTCCAGAGTACAGCTAGACCGATCGAACGCGTTTGGCCGCGCGTGAAACGAACGCAAATAGGTCGGGCACCGATCTGGCGTGTGAGATGGTCCGGTACCGGGCGTTCTTTTTTTTCGTTCATCGCTGCTGGCATCCCAGGCTTGCTGGCACCGAGCTGAGGATCCGCCGTACACCTCACCAATGCGACGTTCACCGGCAGGGCTCCCTACGATGTTCGATCTCCGGGTCCCGGACGCTGTGAGACGGCGTGTCGACGGACGCTTGCTCGATCTTGAGCCGGAGGGGCGGTACCACCCCTTGATCCGCGATGAACCTCGCGCCTGGACGAAGGAGAACATGCGTCTTGCGAAAGACGCGAGCAGCCGGAACAGCACACGGCTTCAGTCCCTCGCGAGCCTCTGTCAGCGAGACCCACGGTACCTCTCGACCGACCTCGTTACGTATGCCGTCCTTGACGCGAAGTTGACGATCGTCTTCCCCGACACTCACTTTCCGACGCCGCCTCGCAACGCACCGAAGTCATCGATCGAGACGCGCCTAGAGGAATTGCGCGAGCAGCACGTACGCAACAGGATCGTTGAAGCGAAGCGCTTCCTCGCGGCCTTGGCGAAGGCAATCAAGTTCACGACGGGTGGGGGCCTGAAAGGGCGGTGGCCTCGGGTGCTCCTGGCGAACATGCTCGACGCCGAACTTCACAAGCTTGACCATGCCCGCGGCTACGTGCGGAACCACCGCGAGGAACAGCCCAAGCGGATCGCTGCGAAGACCGGCATCTCGGTAAGCGAGGCTGAGCAGCTGAAAGCATCCCTCCGCATTTGGGAGCAACTCGCCGCCATGCGTGTCGCGGTACGGTTCAAAGGATCGTCGTGGGAGGACATACAACGTCACGCATCAGTGGGAAGAACGCTGCGTGCGGAACACGAACGACGTGCTCGACATCTCCCGCTGCGGCGCAGCAAGCGACGACTTCCTTAGCTCTGCGACGCAGGTGCGCGCGGTCGCTATAGACCTAAACTCCGGTGGTCAGCTAGCTCCGGTGGCGCCTGAGGTCCCGACGGTCGTGCCGCGTATTGATGGGGTGTGCCACCAACGATCACTTGGCCGACGCTGCGCGAGCTGTATCTCGCGCTAGGGCTCACGGAGCACGCGTTCTCGAGGATCGCCAGCGGACATCGCCTACCGCACGCATCCCTGATTCTTGATCTCGTCCGAGTCCTGCGAGGCCACGATCCCTCTCGGGATCTGGAAGATACAGTTCGTCGCATTGGAGTAGCGCTTGGTGGTCCTGACGCATCACGGATCTGGTCGTCAGAATGCACATCGCTTACAGACGATGCAGAGCTACGCGTTGACAAGATCGAGCTGGCCCTGCTCGTCTCGAAACAGCAACAGAGCGCATTCGCACATCTCGCCCGACAGGACGCGTTCCCGGCCCGCAACGGGGGCTTCTATTCAACGTGGAGATCGTCGTCCACTCGGAGCCTCGGCCACGTCCTGCGCGTTTCTCATGGTCCGAGATTTACGAAGACGACGAAGTGCTACGCGCTGATCTCGTGCGCGCCTCCGCTCATCTTCAGCCCTGCTCCTTGGCTCGTTCCGTTTGATGAACACCTTGCCCGGAAGGCTCGGCGTCGGATCCATGCGCTGCTGGCGATGGCGTCCTCTGTGCGCGTCCGACGAGTCGACGTCGCTTTTGACGTCCGCGAGCCGCTCTGGGCTCTACAGGCCGTGTGCGCCTACGCGAGGCGCTCACGCGTCTACGTTGAGCGCGAAGCGCCGAGCACGGTGCAGACGGGCACGCGGAGGTCTTGGATCTCGTCGAGTACGTACGACAAGCGCGGCGAGCTGAATCGCAAGCACGGCTACGAGCTTGAACACGAGCTGACGCGGATCGAGGTTCGGCTGCGTACCGATCTGCTCCTCGAAGATCTGGGATCGCTTCCCAACCCATTCGAGCGACACGTCACCGTTCACGCGTTCGAGCCGTGCCGTTCGTCGCCGGCGGCGCTCAAGATCATAGTCCGTCTCGCTCGCCTCATTGGAGTCACCGAGTTGCGCCCGTTGCTGTCGCGTCAGCTGTACGACGACGTGCTCGCGTCCACCGAGCTGGACGCCTCGCGCTGGTCTGCACACCCGCGCAGAGTGTTCGCGCATCGGTGGGCAGTCGTCGCGAGACGACTCATGCGCGCGCTGGAGGCGGCTTGAGCGACGTACGCGTACGTGCGCCTCTGGTGACCGTGCCCGAGCTGGCCACACGTCTGCGGATCAGCAGGCGGTCCGCTTACCGGATCGCGCGTCAGATGATTCACGTCGAGATCGGAGGACGTCTCCTCGTGCCCGAGCAAGCAGTCGATCGGTACGTCGAGGCCAGAACCAGGGAGCCAGAGCAATGGGATCCATCTACAAGCGCGGCGACAACTACTACGCGGACTTCGTCGACCGGCAGCATCGGCGCGTTCAACGGTCGCTACGCACGAAGGACCGAGAAGTCGCCAAGGCCCGTCTCAGGGACCTCGAACTCTCGACGACCGATTCAGGTCCGCACGCGTCCGAAGCCCTGACTGCTGCTCTCGACTACTTCACCGACACGGCATGCGCGAGCAAGTCCGCCGCGACCCGGAGTTCGTACGAGCAAAAAGCCCGGCACATCTCACGGCTTCTCGGCGGCGCACAACTCGACGACCTCACGCGCACGCACGTCGAGCGGTACATCGCGAAGCGGATCGCCGAGGGCGCACATACGCACAGCATCCACAAGGAGCTGGTCGTGCTGCGCGGCGCGCTCGTCAGCGCAGAGACGCGCGGCACGTTTCACGGCGTGGCTGCAAAGGTGGTCCCGAAGTTCCGCGCGAACTATGTGCCGCGCGAGACCTATCTGAGCCCGGAGCAGTTCTCGAAGTTGATGACCGTGATCGTTGCACCGCCGTCGCCGAAGGCCAAGCCAAGCCGACCACGATCGAGAAGATCGAGACGAAGCGCGTACGCCGAACGCTCTACTGTTTATTGATCGCGCTCGCTTCACCTCGCCGAGGCGAGCTGGAGAAGCTCCGATGGGAGCACGTCGATCTGGTGCGCGACACGATCAGAGTGCCGAAGGGGAAGACCAAGAGCCGCGTGGTGCCGATCCACCCTCTCCTTCGCCCTTGGCTCGAAGCGCTTCATCAGACCACCGGCGCCGTGATCGAGCCCTGGGGCAACGACAAGCGCGAGCTGGCGCGTGCGTGCATACGTGCCGGTGTTCCGCGTGTGACGCCGAACGATCTCCGCCGGACCTTTGCGACGTGGCTCAAGCAGAACGACGTCGACTCAGCCGTGGTCGCCGCGATGATGGGCCATACGTCGACGGCCATGGTGGACCGTGTCTACGGCAGGCTCGACGAGGCGAGCTACCGCCGCGCCATCGCCAAGCTGCCTGGAGGTCAGGTTTCTCGGCAGGTTACGCAGGCATCCGACTGTAACGCCGGTGCCACGTCGATCACGCCAAAGCGTGGCGAGCATGGCAGCGATGGCACGCACGTCCGAAACGCAAAAATCGCGGACTCCGACGAGGAATCCGCGATTTCTACGAGTTACGAAGTGGGGGCAGAAGGACTCGAACCTTCAACCAGCGGATTAAGAGTCCGATGCTCTACCATTGAGCTATGCCCCCGGGCTGGTAACGAAACGTCTTCGGTTTTCAGTGAGTCCGGGGCGACTCGAACGCCCGACCTACGGGTTCGAAGCCCGGCGCTCTATCCAACTGAGCTACGGACCCTCAGTGCGGGCGCAGTAGATAGCGGCATGCGTACCTGGGTGTCAAGTGCCGCCAGCAGCGGACGAGTGGGTGCGGGTGGGGTGTATGGAGCGCGTGATCGCTCACGTTGACCCGGCATAACTATCTGAACCCTCGTCCGCTGTGAACGCTAGGTTCGTCCCACGAAAACCCTAAAATATCGGCGGGGTAGCGTGGTGATTGTCCTTTTCATCTGAATAGCGATCATCGTATACGTCAGCAGATGTGATGAGGGACTCGCCGGGCGGCGTGTCTCGCGCTTCGTCGACGAGGGAGGCCGCAGTGTTCGTACGATCTTCGCGAATCAACCTAGTTCTTTCGGCCGCGTTCATCTTCCTGATGGGCGCATGTGGTGGGCTCGGCGGGGGCTGCGGGGCATGCAGCTCGTCGCAGCCATTGCCAGGCGGAAAACTTCCCGCTGATCAGACGGTCGAGGGCGGCGCGCAGATCCGCGTCACGCAGCAGGGCTTCAAGAAGCTCACCGACATGCTGCCGGGGTTGGTCAACCAGTCGCTGCAGAACGGCATCTGCATCGGCGGCGGAGCGCAGGACGTCAGCATCGCGGGCTTCTCGCTCGCGAGCGCGCGCTACTGCCAGCAGAACTCGGGTCCGAGCTGCACCAACGGCTGCAAGGTCAACGTGGCGATGAACGCGGCGCCCGCCGGCCTCGGCGTGCAGGTCACGAATCAGAACACCCTCCGCCTGAATCTCTCGACGTCGATCAACACCTCCATCCACCTCACGTTCCACGTCGCGCTGCTCGGCCAGGTCGGCTCGTGTGATCTCGGCATCAGCTCGAACAACCTCAACGGTAGCTTCGACATCGCGTTCGGCATCAAGCCGGCCGACGGCGAGCTCGACATCCGCCTCGCGAACATCAACTCGTTCACGACGAACCTCAACTTCACGGGCTGCGGCATCCTCTCGAGCTTCGGCAACCTCGCCGCCGCGCTGATCGATGCGATCCCGAACGCGCTGAAGGGCCTGCTCACGCCGCTCATCAACCCGCTCATCCAGAACTTCCTCCCGAACCCGCTGGGCGTGAAGGGCATGATGAACGTCGGCGCGCTGCTCGAGGGCATCTCCCCGGGCACCGACGGCTTCATGGAAGCGCGCATCGTCCCGGGCGGCTATGTCCGCCTCGACGGCGCGAAGAAGGCGATGAGCCTCGGCGTGATCACCGGCATGAACGCCGACGAGGATCCGACCACCCGCACCGGCGAGCGCCCGGACGGCATCCCGCTCGCGAGCGAGCCGAACCTCTGCGTGCCGCCGATGGCGCCGCCGAAGTTCGGTAGCCCGCCCGCGAACCTCCCGATCACCACGCGCTCCACGTTCTCGCTGAACCCGGCGGGCCAGTTCGACGGCAACCCGGAGCCCGCCGCGGATCTCGCGATGGGTATGTCGGAGACGATGCTCGACCTCGCGGGTCACCACCTCGTCACCTCCGGTGGCATGTGCCTCGGCGTCGGCACCACCACGATCACCCAGCTCAATGTCGGCACGATCAGCTTGCTGGTTCCGTCGCTCGGCGAGCTGACGTCCGATACGGGCCACGATCCGCTGCTGCTCGTCACCCGCCCGCAGAAGCCGCTCGACTTCACGATCGGCGACAACACCGCGTCGTCGCCCGCGCTGAAGATCGGCATCCAGAACCTCGAGGTCGACTTCTACGCGTTCCTCTACGAGCGCTATGTCCGCGCGTTCACGCTCGACCTCACGATGAACGTCGGCATCAACCTCGAGTTCGAGCAGATGCCGGGTCAGCCGGCGAAGATCAAGCCGTCGCTGGTCGGCATCTCGTCGCAGTCGGTCCAGGTGAAGGTCCTCAACAGCCAGTTCGTCGCCGAGAGCGCGCAGCACCTCGAGATGGTGTTGCCGTCGGTGTTCGACCTCGTCACGCCGCTGCTCGGCAATATCCCGGCGATCGACGTCCCGTCGTTCGCGGGTCTCTCGCTCAACAACCTGTCGATCCAGCGCGTGACGACGACGCAGGATGACTTCCTCGCGCTGTACGCCACGCTCGGCCCGAGCATGCTCGCTCGCTCGCTCGCCGCGTCCGACTCGGTCGCGCGCCAGAGCGTCATGGCGATGGACCAGCAGGTCGGCCCGACGCCCAAGCGCTCGCAAGGCGTCGCTCGCTTCATCCGCGCCACCACGCCGGCACCCGAGAAGATCCGCGCGCACCTCACGAACAAGAAGGGCGGCGAGATGCCCGAGGTCGTGTTCGACGTCGACACGCGCGACGCCTACGGCCGCGAGCTCGAGTGGCAGTACAACATCAACGGCGGCATGTACCACTCGTACACGCGCGTCCCGGCCGGCGGCTTCGTGGTCCGTGACCCGGCGTTCGCGTGGCAGGGCAAGTACACCATCGGTCTCAAGTCGCGCGTCCGCGGTGATTACCGCACGGTCTCCGACGAGACGCAGACCAACGTCATCATCGACTCGGTCGGCCCGAAGGTCCTCACCGACAAGCTCGACTGGAACGGCGACGACCTGACGCTGCCGATGTGGGACATCGTCAGCGGCAAGAAGATCAGCTACGCGCTCGGCAAGCCGGGCGAGGACGCGCCGCGCAGCGAGTGGTTCGCGGGCGGCACGATCCAGATGACGCGTGAAGAGCTCGGCGAGTACATCGTGAACAACGAGCTCGTCGTGTTCGCGCAGGACGAGGCGGGCAACCGCACGATCGCGCTGGTCAACCCGTTCCACGGTCAGCCCGGCGCGGCCGGCTGCGCGTGCCAGAGCACCGGTGGTCCGTCGGGCGGCGGCGTCGCGCTGACCGTTCTGGTCGGCATGATCGTCTTCGGTCGCCGTCGCAACCGGAGAGGCGCGATGGTGTTGCTTCGGCAGTTTGCGAAGAGCCGCGCCGGTCGCCTGACCGCGCAGATCGCGATGTGGTTCGGCGTGTCGATCGTCATCTCGCTCTCGCCGGGCTGCTCGTGCGGTAGCCCGAGCGACAAGGCGTGCGAGACGGCTGCCGACTGCGGTCCCGACTTCTGCGCGCGTGGCGAGCTGCCCTACTGCATCGACAACACCTGCGTGTGCTCCGATGACGTTCCGGCGGGTCGCGTCGGTCCGTACTCCGATGTCGCCGCGGGCAAGGACGGCTCGATCTGGGTGTCCGCGTACGCGCAGTCGCACGGTGACCTCGTCGTCGCGCGCGTCGATCCGGGTCGCGTGCTCCCCGAGCAGTGGGAGTGGGTCGATGGTATCCCCGACGGTCCGGTGATCGTCCCCGACTCGAAGATCCGCGGGGGCATCGAGGCCGCCGGCGCGGACGTCGGCATGTACACGTCGATCGCGGTCAACGCGAACGGCGAGCCGAGCGTGACGTACTTCGATCGCGACACCGGCTCGCTGCGTTTCGCGCAGAAGGTCGGCGACGTCTGGCAGAAGCACACGATCCAGACCGGCACGGGCATGACGCTCGGCGAGTCCGGCGAGCTGATCGGCATGTACACCTCGCTGACGCTGCGCACCGATGACGGTCGCCCGGGCGTCGCGTACCTCGCGCACGTCTC
Source organism: Deltaproteobacteria bacterium (assembly GCA_013813765.1). Lineage (GTDB taxonomy): Bacteria > Myxococcota_A > Polyangia > Haliangiales > Haliangiaceae > JABFXX01. The sequence continues at coordinate 15,844 of JACCRC010000459.1, forward strand.
CGACCCGACCACCGGCGCCCACGCCGAGGTCCGCTATGCCTCCGCGCAGACGGCGCACCCGACGCAGCCCGGTGACTGGCAGATCTGGAAGGTCGACACGGCGCCGCTGCCGGCCGTCGATCCGCAGAACCCCGAGGTCTATCCGCTGCCGAACGGGCTCGGCCTGTTCGTCGACTCGGCCCGCCTGCCGAACCAGGCCCCAGTGGTCGCGTACTACGACCGCGCGAACGGCGATCTGAAGCTCGCGAAGTTCAATCCATCGACCGGCCAGTTCGGCGCGGCGCGCGTCCTCGACGGGTCCAACGGCATCGACGCCGGCTGGACCCCGTCGGTCGCGGTCGATGCGCAGGGCACCGTCCACGTCGCCTACGTCGGCTCGACGAAGGATGACCTCAAGTACGTCACCGACATCGCGACCCCGGCGCCGGAGATCGTCGACGACGGCTACCGCATCGTCGGTCAGACCGTCGACGGCCTGCCGAAGCCGGAGTTCCACTTCGTCGGCGACGACGCCTCGCTGATCCTCGCGAACGGAATGTTCCCGATGATCGCGTACCAGGACGCGACGACGCAGGAGCTTCTCCTCGCGACGAAGCAGCAGAACGGCATGTGGACGCACGTCACCGTCGCCGGAGCCACCGACCCGTGGCCGGGCGCGTATGGCTTCTTCGCGGCGAGCGACCAGCGCCCGGGCGAGATGGTGATCTCCACGTGGGTGATCAACCAGCCGAGCAACGACCCGTTCGACAACAACTGGGTTGAAGTGTTCGCGCGCCCGACCGGCATTCAGTGAACCGCGTACTCGTCCTCGTTGCCGTCTTGCTCGCCGCCTGCGGCGATAGCGGCGAGCCCATGAAGGGCGACGTCGTCGTGACCTACGGCGGCTCGTCGCCGAAGATGGACGTCGGCACCGCGGTTCAGGACGAAGAGACCCCGGGCAAGATGCTCGTTCAGTTCGGTACCGACGAGGTCGACTGCGATTCGTACCTGGACGTGTTCCTCGACTTCAACTTGCCAGAAGGCACGTTCGTCTACTTCTCCGTCGACAAGATGGCCGGCACGTACGCGTCGGCCTCGGTTTCGGCGATGAAGAACACGAGCAGGAGCACGAGCATCAACAGCACGACCGGCATGGTGACGATCACCGCCGTCGAGCCGCGCGTCACGGGCACCGTCACGTTCACGACGACCGACGAAGAGGTGGGGGTCATCTCCGCCACGGGCTCGTTCGACGTGAAGCGCTGCTTCTAGCGGCCCCTACTACAAGCGCGTGTGTCGCGCGGGTGTCGCAGCAGTTAAATAAGCGCGCTTTTCCGGATCTGCTCGATTCGCAGAAATTGGACGAGGTGCTTACGGGCGTCTTACGATCTTTTCATCGTATAGGGGCACTGTCCGTCACCCACGAGGAGAAGAGATGACTCGACTTTCCAAGATATTGTTCGCAGCGACGCTCGTAGCAGCACCGATGACTGCGTTCGCACAAGATCCGGCCGACGGCACCGCTGGTGGTGAGGCGGGCGCTAGTGTCGATGTCGATGTCAACGCCGGAGCCGGCGTCAGCACGGATGGCACTGGCACGGCAACTGTCGACGCCGACGCTTCGGTCGGCATGGGCGTGTACACGAAGGAGAAC
>JACCRC010000476.1 GCA_013813765.1 Deltaproteobacteria bacterium
GCGGTGGATCGTACCGACCTCGAACGATCGGCCGTCGGTGATCTCCTGCTCCTTCTGCTCACTGCGCACCTCGACGTGTCCTCGGACCGTGATCGACACGCGCGCGGTGTCCTCGCCCATCGGCCACTCGAGCACCGAGGCGTTCGCGTCGTCGAGCACGAGTGGCTGCGTCTTCGTCGATGACACGCCCTGCGCGTCGGTCAGCGTGACCTCCCACGTCGGTCGCTTGACCACGGCGAGCGAGACCGGGGAGCCGTGCACGGAAAGCGATGCGCGCACGATCGCCTTCGCGATGCGGCCGGCGGTGAGCGCCTGTCGGTCGAGCAGCACGGCTGTGTGGAGGTGATAGGTCTCGCGGTAGAGCGCGAGCTCCTGCACGGTGGCGATGTCGCCGCAGAACAGGAGGATCGGTGTGCGGCCCGGTGACGTCGAGAACGGGACGACGAACGAGCCCTTCTCGTCGGGCGTGTACTCGCGATCTCCGATCCACGCCTTCGCATCGGGCCGCGGGCGACCGGCTTCGTCGACGATCGTCACGACATGGCCGGCGGCGCCGAGCCGCATCATCTGGCGCAGCCGTCCCTTGTGGATGACCGCGCGGCTCGACATCCCGTTGCCGATCAGATCGATCACGTACGTGCCGGGACGTGCGCACATCGGCAGTGGAATCTTGCGGCGCACGCGGCGGACCGGTGGCTCCGAGATCTTGATGATCTCCTCGTGGCTCGCCGCGAGGCCGTCGAGATCGAGATCCGTCGAGACCTCGCGTCGCTGGTTCTGGAAGTACGCCACCGGATCGATCCGGAACACTTTGACGACCAGCTCGGGCACGTTCTTGAGCTCTGCCTCGAGGACCACCGGCTCGTCGGTGCCGAACCGCAGCGGATTGTGCGGGCTCCACGCGAGCTCGATCCGTTCGCGCAGCGCCGCGGCGCGGCTCGGTCCGAGCGTCAGCGTTGCCTTGTCGGTGTCACCGAGGCCGAACAGGAGGCGCGCCGTGGCGAGCTCGTTGTCGAGCCACGAGCGATCGAGCCACTGCGCGAACTGCTCCGCTTGATCGATCTTCTCGTGCAGGAGCTCGCGAACCAGCGCCTCGTCGTCGCCGGCGGGTGGCAGGCCCGTCACCGACTTGAAGTCGGCGCCGAGCTGCGCGACGTCCTCGCGGTGCTGCCGATCCATCCATTGGCGCGAGAGATACCTCGCGGCGCGCGGCAGCGAGAGATACGCGGCGAGCAGGCGCGTGTCGACGGGCGTACCGCGCTTGCGGCCGGAGTCGAGCAGGTGCCACAGCACATGCGCCTTCAGCGAGTTGATCGCCGGCGGGAGCTCTGCGAGGAACTGCCACACCGCTTCGAGGAATGCGTGGCGGCCGTCGCGATCCACGTCGAGATCCACCACGGCACGCGGCGGCACCATGCGGCGCACGACGGCCGAGACCCAGCCGATGTGTCCGCGCAGCTCGCGCACGCGGTCGGCGAGTGCGTGCAGCTGATCGAGCGTCATCTGCTGGTGCACCGCGAGCGATCCGAAGCCTCCGCTGTTCTTGATCGCGAGATCCTCGGCGACCAGCGCGACGAGCTCGGGCTGCGGCGTGTGCGCGATCCGTCCGAGCAGCACGCGACGGCGCGTGGGATCGAGGTTCCACTCGAGCAGCTCGTACAGTCCCTCGTCGGTGACCTGCGAGAGGTTCGTGTCGTGATCCACCGCCTGCTTCAGCAGGTTCACGCCATCGAACGTCCCTTCCGCGAGCTTCGTGGGACGGCGCGGATCGACCTCCTCGACCTCCTTCTCGTGCCAGTGACTGACATTGAATTGATCTCGGAGCTTGTCGGCGACCTTCGCGGGCGCTGTCACGACGCGACAGAGGAGCTGACGCAGCCGCAGGCGGTGCAACCCGACGGTCTCCCCATGCCGCTCGGGCCACGCGTTCAGGATCTGCTCGGCCTCGTCGAGGTTCCCTGCGTGCTGCGCGTGAAGACAGCGGTGATAGTCGTGCTCCTCACTGCCCGGTAACAGCTGAGAAAGGGGACCGCTGCGGTCGTCAGCGAGTGCCAGAGCCTCGCGAAGTTCCAGCTCCATCGCGGCAGGATACTTGTTAAGGTGCGCCTCATGTTTCGAGCCCTGCTCGTCTTGTCGCTGGTCGCGGGAGTGGCATCTCCCGTCGACGCAGCGCCTGCCAAGACGAAGGCCTCGAAGGTCTTGAAGAAGAAGAAGGCGAAGAAGTCCAAGAAGCAGGCGAAGAAGGTCAGCCGCAAGCCGACCCGAAAGAGCATCGCCCGCACCGACAACATGCCGAAGGGCTTCACGTGGCCGCCCAGCCGCGCGATGCAACTCGCCGAGAAGGCCTGCCAGGCCAAGCTCGACGAGCTCGGCGTCGAGTGGAATCCGGCCGAGAGTGAGGGCCGCATCGCCGGTGCGGTCACGCTGTCGAGCGAGAGCTCGTTCACCGTCGGCGGGATCAAGTACGTGAGCGCGTATCGCCGCGGTGCGCAGAAGCTCGACTGTCAGCTCGCGTTTGCGCTCGCGAGCTTCGGGCCCAAGCTCGAGGAGCTCGGCGTCCAGCAGGTCACGTTCGGCAGCATCTTCCGCTGGACCAACGTCCGCGTGATGGGCAAGACGAAGAACATCCTGTCGCGTCACGCGCTCGGCATCGCGATGGACATCGTCTCGTTCACCGACAAGGACGGCCGCGTCGCGCTCGTGCAGCGCGATTACAACAGCGGCGACGAGCTGCTGCTCGGCATCGAGGAGGCAGTCAACGCGAGCGGCCAGTTCCGCCTGCTGCTGACGCCAAAGAACGATCCGGTCTCGCACGGCGATCACTTCCACCTCGAAGTCGCCACCGACTACACGGCGCCCACGTCGTGAGGGTCGCGCTCGCACTGTGCGCGCTGGCCGCGTGCGGCGGGCCAGGTAGTGGGAGCGAGGTCGATGGTGGGCTGGTCGATGGTCAGAGCCCCGATTCGCCGGATGCGCCTCCCGGTTGCGCGCGCCCGTCGCTCGACGCGCCGTGGCTGCGCGGCCAGTTGACCACGAACCTCGCGCAGCTCGCCGGTGCGCCGCGTTCGACCGCCACGCAGCGCGCGACCGCGCGGACCTTCCTGTCGGCGCAGCTGATGTCTTACGGCTGGACGCCGATGCGCCACGACTATCCGGGCGGGCAGAACGTCTACGCGACGATCCCGGCGACGATGGGCGGCACCGGCAAGGAGATCATCGTCGGCGCGCACTTCGATACCGTCGCGGGCAGCCCCGGGGCGAACGACAACGCGAGCGGCAGCGTCGTCGTGCTCGCGATCGCGCGCTACCTCGCCGATGTCCCGTGTCGCAATGCACCCGTGACCGTCGTGCTGTTCGATCAGGAGGAGACCGGCCTGTTCGGCAGCCGCGCGTTCGCACAGCAGCGCCTTCCCGCGGACGTGCGAGCGGTGCACACGATCGATCAGGTCGCGTGGGACAACGACGGCGATCGCCGGTTCGAGCTCGAAGCGCCGTCCGCGGCGCTCGAGGCGGAGTGGCGCGCGGCGGCGCAGGTCGTCGGCGTGCCCGTGACAAAGACGACGACGCAGGGCACCGATCACGAGGCGTTCCGCGACCGCGGGTTCTCGGCCATGGGCCTCACCGAGGAGTACGTCGGCGGTGACACCTCACCGTTCCGCCATCAGGCCGGTGACACGCCCGCGACGGTGAACGTCGACTACCTCGTGCTCGCTGCGAAGCTATCGGCGCAAGTGGTGCTCCAGGAGGTAGCTCCGTGATCGAGTGGATCCGATCGCCGATCAAGCTGCTCGTGGCGATCGTGATCCTCGCGGTCACGCTGAAGTGGCTCGTGATCCCCGGCGCATTCATCGCGATGGAGTCCGGAACGATCGATCGAGATCTGGAGGCAATCCAGGCGCGGCGCGTCTCGGTCGGCGGCAAGATCGTCGCGGTCGACGGCGCGTTCGACACTTCGAGCGATCGCACGTTCTACGTGTACACGCCGACCTACGAGGCACGTGTCCCGCATCGCCCCGAGGCACTGCGCGCGGTCGGCATGCGCACCTCGATCAGGGTGCAGCGTGGATCGGTGGAGGTGCCCGCGAGCACACCGAAGGTCGGTGATGCCGCGACGCTCTGGTACGACCCGATGGGCTCGTACGTGACGCCGATCCAGCCGAGCGGGAAGACGATCTCCGCGCTGTGGATCGGCCTCGTGCTGCTCGGCCTCGGCGTGATCGGTCTCGTGATCACCGGCGTGTTGGTCCGGCTCGCGATCCGCCGCCCTACACGCGCACCGGGCTGACGATACCGTTCGCGACGAGCACGAGGTAGCGCACACCGTCGACGGTGACCACGCCGCGCGGCGTGCCGCGGTAGCCACCCCACGGCTTGCCACCAGCGGTGCGGATGTACGTCGTCGCCACGCCATCGGCGGACCCGTACGCGGAGATCAGCTCGAGGTCCGAGCCCTTCACCTTGTCGACGTAGATGTTGGTCGAGTCGAGCGGCGGAGAGAAGCCAGGGTTCTGCGCCCACGCGATCGTCTCGAGCCCCGGCGCCACGCTCTCGAGGTCCTGCCACGTGGTGACGTGCTTGCCCTCGATCGCGATCCGGATCGTGTCATCGGCCTTCGGAAAGATCTCGAGCGCGGTCATCGCCTTTCGTGACTCGTGAACCGGCGTGATGAACACCTGGTTCTTCGTCGCCATCGTGCGCGTGCGGCGCGGGCCCACCAGCGTCAGCTCCATCGCGCTGCCGAGCGCGGGAGCCTTCGCGATCTGGGTGCGGTCGAACGACATCTCGTCGCCCTTCCACGCGATCGTCTCGCGCTCCGGCACCGCACCGCCGAGCAGCACGAACACGCGGTCGTGGTGCGCCGCCACGAGGAACATCGCGGGGGCGCGCGGGCCGTAGTCACCGCCGCACGCATGCGCGATGGGGGCGGCGATCTGGGTGGAAGCGACGAGGGCGGCGAGGAACGTGATTGCGAGCTTCATGCGAGGTAAACGGGGCGCTCGGCCGACCGGCGCACGAAATCGCGCAAGTCCGCGCAACCCCTTACATGCGCCGCTCGTCCCGCACATGCGCCGCTCGTCCCGCTCGTCCGTTGAGCTAGCGATGCGCTTCCACGGATGCCAGCAGCCGCTCGACGCTGAGCTCGACCCGGCTGCGCACCAGCTCGAACATCTCGTCGAGCTCCTCCGCCGGCGCGCCGATGGTCTCGGCGACGTGCTCGCGGGTCGCGCCGAACACCGCCTCTCGCGCGGCGGCGAGCCAGCGCACGACCGTCGCGCGGTGCACGCCGTACATCTGCGCGAGCTGCTCCAGCGTGACGCCGCCGAGAAAGTGGAGGCGAAGCAGGTTGCGATCGCGTCGCGACGCTGCGGCCACTGCCTGCGCAAAGCCGGCGACGAACGCCTGGCGATACTGCGCCTTGATGAGAGACAGCTCGATGTTGCCCGGTCCGACGAGCTCGCGCGCCGGCAGCTCGGTCTCCTTCTCGTCGTGGCGAATGCGGTCGATCGCGGTGCGCGTGGCGGTGACCTGCACGAGGCCCTTGAGCCTCCCGCGCCCGGCGTAGTCGACAATGCGCGGCGTGCGATCGCCATCGGCGAGCAGCAGCTTGTCGCGCACGGTCGCTCGCACGTCCTCGACGGTCGCGGCCGGCAGCTTCATCGCGGCGAGCGCGACCGGAACCACGGCGAGGTACTCCTTGTCGAACGCTGCGATCGCCGCGTTGTCGCCGCGCGCGCACCCGAGCGCGAGGTACAGCTCGGCGGCACCTGCTGCGGTCAGCGGTGGGGGATCCTCGGCGGCGAGCTTGGTCTCGTACGCCGCGATGAACGCGTCGCGCTCGACGGTGACCCCCGGCCACGCCCCGGCCGCGTCCGCGTACAGCCCCTCCACGAGATCCTTTACCGGCGTCGTCACGGGCACGATGTTACCCTGGAGGCGTCGTGACGTGCCTCGACGACGACGTCGTGCTCGGGCTGGTCGAGGGCCGGCTCGCTGCGGCGATCCTCGCGGACGTCGACGATCACCTGGATACCTGTGCGACGTGCCGCGATGTGGTGTCGAGCGTTGCTCGGTTGCAGGCGCCGTCGCTCGTGCTGGAGCGCGGTCACACCGTCGGCCGCTACGTGATCGGCGATCTCCTGGGAGCGGGCGCGATGGGCCGCGTCTACTCGGCGTGGGAGCCCGAGCTCGATCGCCGCGTCGCGCTGAAGCTCCTCGTGGATCCCGGCGTCGGAGCGCGCGAGCGGATCGTGCGCGAGGCGCAGGCGATGGCGAAGCTCGACCATCCGAACGTCGTCGGCGTGCACGAGGTCGGTACGTCGTCGGATGGTGTCTACGTCGCGATGGAGCTGGTCGAGGGCACCACACTGCGCGCGTGGTCCGATCCGCCGCATCCGTGGCGCGAGGTCGTGCCCGTACTGATCGAGATCGCGCGCGGGCTCGCAGCGGTTCACGCGGCGGGCGTGATCCACCGCGACATCAAGCCCGACAACATCATCATCGGCAGCGACGGCCGCACGCGCCTCGGCGACTTCGGGCTCGCGCGCTCCGGCGGAGGCGACGCGTCGTCGACACCGAGCGAGCCAACGCTGGCAGCGGGCACACCTGCGTCGTCGGTCGCCGGCACGCCCGCGTACATGGCACCCGAGGTCCTGCGCGGCGGCGGGGCGGACCGCGCGAGCGATCAGTTCAGCTTCGGCGTCGTCGCGTACGAGTCGCTCGCGGGCGTGCGTCCGTTCGGCGGGACCACGTGGGCCGGCTTGCTGAGCGCGATCGAGGAGGGCGAGATCCCGACGCTGCGCAACGCACCCGCGTGGCTCGATCAGGCGATCCGCCGCTGCCTCGCGGCAACGCCGCAGGATCGGTACGAGAGCCTCATCGCTGTCGCGGATCATCTCGCGGCACGCGCATCGCGGCGCCGCCCGACCACGTGGCTTGTCGCCGCGGCGGCGGCAGCGGCGATCGCGAGCGGCGTCACCTGGATCGCGGTGCGTCCTTCGCCGGTCGCTGCGAGCTGCGAGATCGGCGAGACCGAGCTCGCATCGGTGTGGAACACGCAGGTGCGATCGAAGCTCGCACCACTCGGCGCGACGGCGGTCGCGAGCCTCGATGCATGGGCGTCGTCGTGGGCCGCGGAGCGCAATGCGGCATGTCAGTCCGCGCTCACCGCGCCTCCCGCGCAGACCGCAGTCCGCGATCGCTGTCTCGATCAGCGCCGCGCCGAGCTGTCCGCGCTGCTCCAGCGCCTTGGCGCGGGCTCCGGCTACGGCGACCGCGTCGTCGATGCACTCAGCGCGTTGCCCGCACCGTCGGAGTGCCGCACGATTGCCCCGGGCGCCGCCGATCCGCTGCCGCTCGACCCGGTTGCCGCGGCCACCGCGCGCGGCGTGCAAGACGGCCTGCCCGCAGTGCGTGCGGCGATCGCGCTCGGTGACGCACGCCCGGTC
>JACCRC010000482.1 GCA_013813765.1 Deltaproteobacteria bacterium
ACCGTGGGCCCGACGACGGTGACGGTGACGCCCGCCAGCGGCGCGATGCGGGTGCTGACGCTGCCGATCGACGATGGTGCGATCACGTTCGCGACCGTCGCGTTCTAGCGAGTCTTCCGAGCGCGTCGGCGCACGCGCGCACATGCGAGCAGCACACTTGGCGGGGATTCGCCGAGAGGTAGGTTTTGATCATGAACCGCCTAGCCTATTTTTTCGTCGCGACGAGCCTCGCCGCAGGATGCGCCACCGACGGCGATGATGATTATCCGGTCATCCCACAGAACGGATTTCCCACGCAGCCCGGTGGCTCCGCGGTCGTCGGGCGCGTGTGCGTCGCCGAGGATCTGCGCGACATGGGTGGTTGCTCGAGTAAACGAGCGGGAGGCTTCACCGTCACGCTCGGCACCGCGATGACGACGACCGCTGCCGACGGTACGTTCCTGTTCCCGCCGCAGACGGACGAGCTGACGACGGGCTTCACGGTGACCGGCACCAGCACGGGCGGGCTCAGGATCGTGCCGACGTCGTCGACGTTCGGGACGAACGTGATCGTCCCCGCGATCGATGCGGACCGGTATGCGCGCCTGCTGTCGTCGAACGGCGTGCTGCTCCAGGATGGGACCGGCTCGATCCTCGCGTCGGTGACCCGCGATGGCCAGCCGGCGACCGGCATGAGGGTCACCTCGTCGCCGGCTTCGCCGTTCGGTCCGTTCTACGATGGGAGCTCGCCGGACGTGTGGAGTCTCGACGGCACCACGACGCGCGGCATGGTCCTGATTCCCGGGCTGACTGCGGGCACCGTCGACCTCAGCTACAACCGCATCCTCGGCGGTCTCGAGACGACAGTCGCGGGCGTCACCGTTCGCAACGGCGGCATCACCGTGGTCGACACACAGCTACCCGGCGGCATTCCCTGACCGTAGCTCTTCGAGCGCTGCGATCCACCCGGCGGCCTTGGTCTCGGTCTCGGCGAGCTCGGCCTCCGGATCCGAGTCCGTGACGATGCCGCCGCCGACGTGCACGCGGAGCTCCTGCCCGGAGATCACGCCGATCCGGATCCCGATCGCGAGATCGAAGGCGCCGTCCGCGCCGAAGTAGCCGAGCGCGCCGCAGTAGGGACCGCGGCGCGCGGGCTCGAGCTCGTCGATCAGCTGCATCGCGCGGACCTTTGGAGCGCCCGTGATCGAACCGCCGGGGAACGTCGCGCGAAGCAGCTCCGCGTAGCCGACACCTGCGCGAGGCACGGCGCTGACGCGCGAGACCTTGTGATAGAGCGCGGGCAGCTCGACGACGTAGCCGAGCTCGTCGACGGCGACCGATCCGGTCTCGGCGATCCGTCCGAGGTCGTTGCGCTCGAGATCGACGATCATCAGGTGCTCGGCGGCGTCCTTGTCGCTCGCGGCGAGCTCGCCCGCGCCGTCGGTACCAATCGTGCGCGGGCGCGTGCCCTTGATCGGCCGCGTCTCCACGCGATCACCGACGCGCGCGAGGAACCGCTCGGGGGAGCCGGAGATCACGGTGGTGCCGTCGGCCTCGATCAGCGCACCGTACGGTGCGGGCGCGACGGCCGACAGCGCAGCGAACACCGCGAGTGCATCGCCGGGTGACGCGATCCGCGAGACCAGGCGGCGCGCGAGGTTGACCTGATAGACATCGCCGGCGGCGAGGTAGTCGCGGATCCTCTCGACGCGCGCGAGGTGAAGGTCCGGCGGATCGTCCGCGACGAGTGGACCGAGGCTCGGTGGAAGCGACGGGCGGGCGGGCACGTCGAGCGCGGCCGCGAGCCGATCGCGTGCCGCGGCGTCATCACCGACGATCTCGTGCGGGTCATCACCGCGCCAGCGCGCGAGTGCGCCGTAGGCCGCGAGCCAGAGATCCGGCGTGTCCTGCCCGAGCGAGGGACCACCGGGAAGCTGCTCGACGACGCGCGCCAGGTCGTAGCCGAAGAATCCGATCACGCGAGGCAGCGGCGGTGCGCCGGTCGTGGGCTGGAACGGGCAGCCGTGCTCGGAGAGGAACGCCTCGGCGGCGTCGAACGGATCGGCGGTGAACCGGTTCGTCGGGCGGCCGTCGGGACCGAGCACCACGAGCGAGCGGCCGCGAGCGATCAGCGTTGCGTGGGGCTCGGCACCAGCGAACGACCAGCGACCGAGGCCGTCGTCATCGCGGCCGGAGTGGAGCAGCACGCGGCCGGGGCGGCCGGCGAGTCGCGCGGCGCCGTCGAGCGGTGTCAGCACCATCTAGATCTCGTCGGGG
>JACCRC010000501.1 GCA_013813765.1 Deltaproteobacteria bacterium
GCACGGCGACCTTGTCGAGCTTCTGATCCTTCGCGAACTTCGCGACGACGTAGCCCTGGAACTCGTCGAGGAAGCAGACGCGCGAGACCATGTCGCGGCCCTCGGTGACCTTCTTGTTCGTCGACGACGGCGAGATCATCGGCACGCCGAACTGCTGCGCGACCTTGCCACCGGCGAGCGAGCTACCCGAGGCGACCTCGCCGATCAGCGCGACGACCTTGTCCTCGCTGATCAAGCGCTGCACGACGTTGCCGGCCTCGCTGGACTTCGATGCATCGTCGAGCGTCTTCAAGGCGATCTTGCGGCCCTTCACGCCGCCCGCCGCATTGCGCTCCTCCATCGCGAGGATCACGCCGCGATCCGTCGACACGCCGAACGTCGCCTCGGCGCCGGTCAGCGATGCGTAGTGACCGACCAGGATGGGACCGGTGGCGACCGCGGGGTTCGAGCCCGAGCCGGAGCCAGGCTCGCTCCCGCTCCCCTTGCCCTTTCCACCGCCCAGCTTGTCGCAACCGCCGCCGGCGAAGATCGCAGCTGCGACCACCACCACAACCTTGTTCCAAGCGCTCAGATTCACGGCAGTCTCCTTGGGTTGGGCATGCGATATCCGACGTAGCGTCGGGCTGTCAACCTGCGCGGCGCACCCATTGGATCCGGTGATCGGCCGTGTTACCAGGGGCATGGCCCTTCGGCCGCTGCGCGCATGAATGTCAGACCCTCCCGAGACTGACGGCACCGGCGAGACCGGCGGAGCATCCGCCACCGACGACGCAGGGCCGAGCACTCCGCACGATGCCGAAGCCGCGGCGGTGCGCGCCGGTGCGACCAACAGCAGTCACGCCGGCCACGCTGGCCACGCGCACCACCACAAGGGCCCACAGAGCAAGAAGGAGCTCGCGTGGCTCTCGCTCGGGGCGCTCGGCGTCGTCTACGGCGACATCGGGACCTCGCCGCTCTACGCGATGCGCGAGTGCTTCGGCATGGCGAACCCGCACCGCACCGATGCTGCGGTGGCCGGCAACGTGCTCGGCGTGCTGTCGCTGCTGTTCTGGTCGCTCTTGATCGTCGTCTGCGTGAAGTACCTCGTGTTCGTGCTGCGCGCCGACAACAAGGGCGAGGGCGGGACGATGTCGCTGGCAGCGCTCGTCCAGCAGAAGCTCAAGGGCAACAAGGGTCGGATCGCGGTCCCCATCCTGCTCGCGCTGTTCGGCACCGGATTGCTCTACGGCGAGGGCCTCATCACCCCCGCGATCTCGGTGCTCTCCGCGGTCGAAGGTCTCTCGGAGCAGAACGAAAAGTTTTCGAAGCTCGTGATCCCGATCTCCGTCGGCATCCTCGTCGGCCTGTTCTGGGTGCAGCGCTGGGGCACCGGGAAGATCGGCTCGGTGTTCGGCTGGGTCATGCTCGTATGGTTCATCGCGATCGGGATCGCGGGCATCCCGTGGATCTTCCGCCACCCCGAGGTGCTCCAGGCGATGTCGCCGCACCACGCGGCGAGCTTCCTCCTGCACCACGGCACGGATGGCTTCCTGCTGCTCGGGTCCGTCGTGCTCTGCGTGACCGGTTGCGAGGCGCTGTACGCGGACATGGGCCACTACGGCAAGACGCCGATCCGGATCGCGTGGTCGACGATCGTCTTCCCGGGGCTCCTGCTGAACTACTTCGGCCAGGGCGCGCTCTACCTCGATCAAGGCGCGAAGGTGACCAGCCCGTTCTATGGTCTCGTCGAGGGTCCGATGCTGATCCCGATGGTGATCCTCGCGACGATGGCAGCGATCATCGCATCGCAGGCGCTGATCTCCGGCGCGTTCTCGCTGACCAACCAGGCCGTTCAGCTCGGCTATCTGCCGCGCGTGACGGTGATCCACACCTCGGAGAAGCACGAGGGGCAGATCTACATCCCCGAGGTCAACTACGTCTTCATGATCTCGTGCGTCGCGCTGGTGCTCGCGTTCAAGACCAGCTCGAACCTGGCGGCCGCGTACGGCATCGCCGTCACCGGCCTGATGATGATCACGTCGTACCTGATCTTCCTCGTCTGCCGCCGTAACTGGGGCTGGTCGCTCGGCGCGTCGCTCGCGCTGTACATCCCGCTCGTCATCATCGACGGCCTGTTCTTCTCCTCGAACGTCGTCAAGATCGCAGCGGGTGGCTGGTTCCCGCTCGTGGTGGGGCTGGGCGTGTTCGCGATCATGACCACGTGGTGGCGCGGTCGCGTCGAGCTGTCGAAGACGATGGAGATGGGCACGATCCCCGACGATCTGTTCCTCGCCGATATCGCCGAGGCCCCGCTGCCGCGCGTCTCCGGGACCGCGGTGTTCATGACCTCGGGCACCGATGGCATCCCGAACGTGCTCCTCCACCACGTGAAGCACAACAAGGTGCTGCACAAGCAAGTCATCCTGCTGTCGATCGTCACCGAGAACATCCCGTTCGCGATCGGCAGCTCTTCACTCACGGTTCGCGAGCTCGAGCACGGCTTCTATCGCGTGCTCGCGAGGGTCGGCTTCATGCAGCAGCCGCACGTGCCGAAGATCCTCGCGCGCTGCCAGAAGCTGGGTCTCGTCACGAACGGGTCCGACACCACGTACTACCTCGGCCGCCAGACGCTCTTGACCACGGGCAAGTCCAAGGTCGCGCACTGGCGGAAGATGCTGTTCTCGTTCCTCGCACGCAACTCGCGGCCGCCGAGCGCGTTCTTCGCGCTGCCGCCGAATCGTGTCGTCGAGCTCGGTCTTCAGATCGAGCTGTAAACGGTGTCCGCGCTCTCGCTCGCACCTGTTCGGCCCACGGGGTGGCGGGCTGCGGGATGTTGTTCATCCTGGGAACAGGTACGAGCGAGAACGCGAGAAGGCTTTATGAGGCTCGCGCCTCGGCGAACGTGGGGATGTAGATCTGCGTCGACGGCTGCAGCATCGCGAGCTGGCGAAGCCGCTCGGTCGCGAAGGCACCGGCGAGGCGGCCGAAGTGATCACACGGAACATGCTCGCGCAGCGCGGGCAGGAGGTACTTCTCCTCTTGCCGTGCGTGGCACTCCACGAGCTCGCGGAGCTGATGCGCGCGTTCGCGCCAGCTATCAGTCTGCGGGCGCGAGCTGACGAGCACCGACAGCGCCGCCTCCTGGACACGGTGCGATGCGCGGGCTTGAGCGATCAGGATCTGGAGCTGGGGCAGCAGCTCGAAGCGCCCGAGCACGATGTCTTCGGCCTCGGCGTGTGCCGTGAGACCTAGACGTACACCGTCGAGGGCCATGCGGAGCTCGGACGAGCTCGCCTCTGGATCGAGGAGCTGAGTCAGCTCGTCCTGCAGATCCGTGTGGTCACGTTGCAGGAGGGTCAGGAAGTCCGTCGGCATCGGTGTCCGGAACGTGCACTGTCGATGCCTTGTTAGTGAGTGGAGGTCAGCTTACGCAACGAAGCCGCAGTTGGAGTTCCGCATACCAATCTTCTTCGGATCTCCGGTTTGTTCGCGCGCGCCTGGAGCAGACCGCGCGGTCACGCCCGGGCGCTGCTGTCACGGCGTCGACGATCACCTAGGGGTTACTGTGGGATAGACCGTCCGAGTGCGACGGGTGCGATATGCTCCCATCGTGAGCCGGGGACGCTTCGTGACCCATCGCGGCGCGGTGGTTGGAGCGATCCTCGTCGGGCTGTTGCTGGTGATCGCGCTCCTCGGTCCCCACCTCGCCGGCCACGATCCGATCGCTCGCGATATCGACCGTGGGTTGTCGGCGATGGGAGCTCCGCTTGGCCCGTCGGTCGATGCGCTCCTCGGCACCGATCACCTCGGTCGCGACGTGTGGGCGCGCCTGATCTCGGGTGCGGGGACGTCGCTCTGGATCGCCGGGCTCGCGACGCTGCTCGCGCTCGTGATCGGCCTCGCGGTCGGGCTCTCGGCGGGCTATGCGGGCGGCTGGGTCGACGGCGTGCTGATGCGCGGGGTCGATCTCGTGCTGTCGTTCCCGTTCCTGTTGCTGGCGATCCTGCTCGCGGCGCTGTTGCGCGAGGCCGGCCTCGCATCCTCGACGGCGCCGGTGATCCTCACGCTCGCTGCTGTCGGTTGGACCACGATGGCGCGCGTGATCCGCGGCAAGGCGATGACGATCGCGCGCGCCGAGCACGTGACCGCCGCGCGCGCACTCGGTGCGAGCCCGCTGCGGATCATCGTGCGGCACATCCTGCCGAACGTCGCGGGGATCGTGGTCGTGATCGCGCTGCTCGGGCTCGCGCAGGCGTTGCTCGCGGAGGCGGCGCTGTCGTTCCTCGGGCTCGGACCGCCGCCACCTGCTGCGAGCTGGGGGCGGATGCTGTTCGAGGGCCGCGCGTACTACCGTACCTCGCCACACCTCGTGGTCGCACCCGGAATCGCGATCCTCGTCGCAGTGGTCGCGTTCAACCTGCTCGGCGAGGGCCTCCGCGACCTCCTGGATCCGAAGGAGCGCCGATGAGAGCGCTTGCTCTCGCCGCTCTGCTCGCGGCGTGCAACGCGCCGAGCAGTGGGCCGCGTTTTCGGGCCGCCGGTGGAGAACCGCGCGCGGGCGGCACGCTCCGCATCGCGTTCCCGGGCGCCGTGTCGTCGCTCGATCCGACGATCGCGTACGACGAGCTGTCGTTCTACGTGCTCCATCACCTGTTCGACACGCTCGTTGACTACGCGCCGGGCTCGTTCGATCCGATCCCGCGGCTCGCCGAGCGCTGGGAGATCTCCGACGACGGGAGGACGCTGCGCTTCTGGCTGCGCCCGGGCCTGACGTTCGCCGATGGCAAGCCGATCGCTGCCGCGCACTTCAAGTACAGCCTCGAGCGCGCGCGGACCACCCCGGACTCTCCGTTCGGGCCGATGCTGGCTGACGTCGTGGGCATCTCCGCGCCCAGCGATCGCGAGCTCGTGATCGCGCTTGGCGCGCCGAACACGGCGTTCCTCTACGTGCTCGCGATGCCGTTCGCGACGCCGCAGCGCGAGGATCACGTGATGGCCGCCGGGGACAACCTACGCCGCATGCCGCTCGCGACCGGGCCGTACGAGCTCGGATCCTGGGACGAGGGCCAGCACATCGTGCTCCACGAGCGCGAGGGATACTTCGATCCGACGCGCAACCGGATCGGCGCGATCGACGTGCGCGAGAACGTCCCGCGTGACAGTCAGTTCCTGATGCTCGAGGCCGGCGAGCTCGACACGATGATGTCGCCGACCCCGCCTGATCTGTTGTGGGTGACGTCTTCCGCGGCGTGGCAGCCCTACGTGCATCGCCGATCGCTGCTCACCACGTTCGGATCTCGCTTCGACGTGACGGTGAAGCCGTTCGACGACGTGCGCGTGCGCCAGGCGCTGAACTACGCGCTCGACAAGAGCGCGATCGTGAAGCTGCTCACCGGCACCGCGACCCCGGCCCACGGAATCCTCGTGCCCGGCATGCTTGGCTTCGACGACAAGCTCGCGCCCTACCCGCACGATCCGGCGAAGGCGAAGGCCCTGCTCGCCGCGGCGGGTTACCCGGATGGGTTTGCCACGACGTACGTCACCACCGACGACGCCGATGCATCGACGCTCGCCCAGTCGTTGCAGGCGGACTTCGCCGAGGTCGGCGTGCGCGTCACGATCCAGCAGATGTCGTTCGCGACGTTCGCCACCGCGATCGGCAAGCACGGCACTCCGTTCGCGTTCGTGTCGTGGCTCGCGGACTATCCGGATCCGTCGAACTTTCTCGACACGCGGTTTCACTCGAAGTCGATCTCCGAGGAGGGCTCGCTCAACGCGTCGTTCTATTCGAACCCGGCGCTCGATGCCCTGCTCGACTCCGCGCGCGCCGAGCGCGATCCGGCGCAGCGCGCGGAGCTCTACCGCCGCGCCGAGCGGATCGTCCACGACGACGCGCCGTGGCTCTGGGGCTATCACAGCATCGCGACCGAGGTCTCGCAGCCGTACCTGAAGGGGTTCGATCAGCACCCGGTGTGGCTACGCGACTTCACGACCGCGTGGCTCGACCTCGACGTCGACGGAGAGCGGGTGCGGCGATGATCGGCCTCGTAGTGCGCCGCGTCGCGTGGGCGCTCGTCGTGATCTGGTTCGCGATCACGCTGACGTTCGTGCTCACCGCGGCGGTGCCCGCAGATCCCACCCACGCGCTGCTCGGCCCGCACGCGACGCCGGAGACGACCGCACGCGCGAAGGCGCACTACTGCCTCGACGAAGGCCTCGTCGTCCGCTACGGCTGCTGGCTCGAGGGCGTGGTCCAGGGTGACCTCGGCGAGAGCTACCGCACGCGCCGGCCCGTCGCGGACATCCTCGGCGATCGGATCGGGCCGACGATGCAGCTCGCGTTCGCGGCGATCCTCATCCAGCTGCTCGTCGGGGTTCCCCTCGGGATCCTGGCGGCGATCCGCCGGGGGCGCTGGCCGGATCGCGCCTGCAACCTCGTCACGCTGCTCGCGCAAAGCGCGCCGTCGTTCGTGGTCGGGACGATCGCGCTGTACGTGCTCGCCTTCAAGCTAGGGTGGTTTCCACTCAGCGGTTACGGCGTCGGTGGCCTCGACCGCCTCCATCACCTGATCCTCCCGGCGACGACGCTCGCCGCCGCCGGCATCGCGTTCTACGCCCGCGTGGTGCGCAGCGAGCTCGTCGAGGCGCTGAGCGAGGACTACGTGCGCACCGCGCGCGCGAAGGGCCTTCCCGAGAGCACCGTGGTGCTGCGCCACGCGCTGCGCAACGCTCTCGGCCCGCTGGTCACGCTGATCGGTCTCGATCTCGGTGTGCTGCTCGGCGGAACCGTGATCGTCGAGTCGATCTTCGCGTGGCCCGGCCTCGGCCGCGAGGTCGTGCAGGCGATCGTCGACGTCGACCTCCCGCTGATCCTCGGCACCGTGCTCGTCACCTCGATCGCGATCGCGATCGCGAACCTCGTCACCGATCTCGTGCTGCTGTGGCTGGACCCGAGGCTGCGTGAGCGACGCTGACGTTCAACCCGGCCGCGCCAAACGCTTCGTGATCCTCCTCGGCTGGGTCAGCCTGTTCGCCGATCTCTGCTACGAGGGCATGCGCAGCGCGATCGGTCCGTACCTCGCGCTCATGGGTGCGAGCGCGACGGCCGTCGGTGTGGTGGCCGGCACCGGCGAGGCGATCGGCTACGCACTGCGGTACGTGTCGGGTGCGCTCGCGGATCGCACCGGCCGGTACTGGACGCTCGCGATCATCGGCTACAGCACGAACCTCATCGCGGTGCCGCTGCTCGCGCTCGCCGGGAGCTGGCCGATGGTCGCCGCGCTCGTCGGGCTCGAGCGCCTCGGCAAGGCGATCCGCTCCCCGGCGAAAGCGACGCTGACGTCGTTCGCCGCTTCCGATGTCGGCGCCGGCAAGGCGTTCGCGATCAGCGAGGCGATGGATCAGGTCGGCGGCCTGCTCGGCCCTCTGGTCGTGGCCGGTGTGCTCGCGTGGCGCGGCGAGACCCTCGAGGGATTCGCGTGGGCGTTCGTGATCCTCGGCGTGCCGGCGATGATCACGATCGCGGTGCTGCTGCGCGCGCGCCATCTCTATCCGGATCCGCGCTCGCTCGACAAGAGCGACCAGTCCGATCAGGGCGAGCTCGGCATGAGCTATCGCCTGTATCTCGTCGGTGTCGCGCTGATCGCGATCGGTCTCGCCGACTGGCCGCTGCTCTCCTATCACCTGCAGAAGGAGGGCGTGCTGTCGACGCAGTGGCTGCCCGTCGCGTATGCCGCGGCGATGGGCTTCGACGGCGTCGCCGCGATCGCAGCAGGCACAGCGTTCGATCGGCGCCGGGCGAAGGGCCGTAACCCCGGTGCTGTCGTGGCGCTCTTCGTCCTTGCCGGCGCGGGCTATGCCCCGCTGATCCTCTCCTCCGACGCATCCTCGCCATTTCTCGCAATCGCTGGCATTGCGATGTGGGCGCTTACACTTGCCGCGACAGAGTCGGTGGGCAAGGCGCTGATCGCCACGATCGTTCCGCGCGGCGAGCGCGGACGCGCATATGGCCTTTACTATCTGGTCTGGGG
>JACCRC010000327.1 GCA_013813765.1 Deltaproteobacteria bacterium
AGGTTAAGCGGTGCGCCGGTCGAATCCGTGGCCTCGTGCGCGGCATCGAGGCCGGTCGCGAGCTCTGCGATGATCGTGGTCGCGACCGCGTAGTCGAGCGGCAAGCGCGATCGCCGGAGCAGGGTCCGCAGATCGCAGCCCTCGACATACTCGGTGACCAGGAACGCGCCGCCGTCGAACAGGTCGAAGTCGATGATCTGGACGATGTTGCGGTGGTGGAGACCCGCCGCGATCCGGGCCTCGTCAACAAACATCATCGCCACGCGCTCGTTCTCGACCAGCTCGCTCCGGATCACCTTGATCACGACCGGCCGCGAAAAACCGTGCGCACCGGAGATCGCTCCGAGGTGGACCTCACCCATCCCTCCACGGGCGAGGAGCTCCCCCACCCGATAGCGACCGAGCTGGTCCAGCACCTGACCGATGATGCCACGGCCGCTGGGGACTGATCTCAGCGGCTACTCGGGTTGCCTGTGCAATGGCCAGCGGAGTTGCGCCAACGGTGCTTCAGGCCGGACAGCCGGACAGAATCCGCGAGGTTGCGGCGGCATGGTTTGTGGACCCCAGCCGGACATGCGTTTCAGCCGCCTCCTGTCAGTTGTCAGCCCGCTCCTCATCACCGCCGCCTGCGTGGGCCCTGGTGACGAAGGCCCCACGCCCTACGATGACGAGTTCCCGGTCTCCGAGGACAACGTCAACGAGGGCGCGCCGAACAACCGCGGGTTGCCGGACGACAACAAGGCGGATGCGGTCTATCCCGCGAAGTTCGAGATCGGCGACCAGTCGCCGGTGCAGAGCCAGGGCAGCCGCGGCGTGTGCTCGAGCTTCGCCGCGACGGGCCTGGTCGAGAGCCTCTACATCAAGGCCGGCATGCCGGTCGCCGAGGCGGACTTCTCCGAGCAGTACCTGCAGTGGGCTGCGAAGAACCTCAATGGCTCGTTCAAGAACACCGAGGGCTCGAGCTCGGACGCGAATCTTCGCACGGTCGTCAAGTACGGCACGATCAAGGAGGCCGAGTGGGTCTACGAGACGGCGCCGTGGACCGCGGCGAATGACCCGGCGTGCACGGGCGGCGAGAACCTCCCGACCAAGTGCTACACGAACGGCGAGCCGCCGGCCTCGGTCGCGAACGCGATCAAGTTCAAGCTGCCGCAGACCCGCTGGATCAACACGAACTCGATCAAGGCGCACCTGACGAGCAAGAAGACCGGCGTCAACGTCGGCTTCACGTTCTTCTACCAGTCGTGGAACCACCGCCGCTCGCAGCTCCCGGTGAGCGCCGATCTGTGGCGCCTGGGCGTCGTCACGTATCCGAACGCGAAGGACAAGGAGATCTCGCTCGAGAAGCGCGCGGGTCACGCGATCCAGATCGTCGGTTGGGATGACAACTTCGAGGTCACGAAGCGCGACGCCGACGGCAACCCCGTCAAGGACGCGCAGGGCAACGAGGTCAAGGAGAAGGGCTTCTGGATCTTCAAGAACTCGTGGGGCGCGGCGAGCTTCGGCGTCGACCACCCGACGGGCGGGGGCTACGGCTACCTCTCGTACGCATACGTCGACGAGTACGGCTCGGCCGTGACCGCTGACCTCCCGCAGCTCGGCGCCGTTGCTGAAGTCTGCACCGACGCCGCGGGCGTCGACGAGGATGGCGATGGCAAGGCGAACTGCGCCGACACCGACTGCGCGAGCGCGCCATCGTGCACGAGCACGGGCACGCCGCGTACGTTCACCGCGACGCCGGCCGCGTCGATTCCCGACAACGCACCGGCGGGCATCAGCAACACGATCAACGTGACCGACACGGGCACGCTGACCGACGTCAAGCTCACGGTCGACATCACGCACCCGTACCGCGGCGACCTCAAGGTCACGCTCTCGCACGCCGGCACCGACACCATCGTGTTCAACACGACGGGCGGCTCGGCCGACGATGTCAAGATGACGTTCCCGGTGCCCGCGCAGAGCGGCAAGGCCCTCGCGGGAGCGTGGACGCTGAAGGTCGTCGACACCGCGGCGCAGGACACGGGAACGCTCAACAGCTGGAAGCTCGAGACCGTCTCGCGCTGAGCGAGCCTCGGAGCCCTGCGGATCACGCAGAACGCGTCAGCGGATCCTGCAGGTGAGCCAGAGCTTCCTGCTCCAACGTTACGGATTGCGAAGAGCCCTGCCATGGCGCGCGGCTTGCGTCACGGTTACCTCGTGGGACTCGCCGCCGGAACAATCTTCGCCGGCCGTTACCGGATCCGAGCGCTGCTCGGTAAGGGCGGCATGGGCAACGTCTACCGCGCCGAGCACCTCGGGCTCGGCAAGGAAGTCGCCCTCAAAGTCATCGGCCGGCTCTCGCACGAGCTGGAGCTGCGATTCGAGCGCGAAGCAAAAGCGATCGCGCGGCTCGATCATCCGGGCTGCGTGCGGATCTTCGACTACGGCGAGGACGAGCACGGCGTGCAGTACATCGCGATGGAGCTCGTCGAGGGCCCGACGCTGCACTCGGCGATCGCCGGTGACACCCTTTCGGTGCCGCGCGCGCTGCATGTCGCGAAGTCGGTGGTGTCCGCGCTCGCGCACGCGCACGCGCACGGCGTCGTCCATCGCGACGTGAAGCCGGAGAACATCATGTTCGTCACGCGCGGCGCGTTCCGCGTGGTGCTGATCGACTTCGGGCTCGCGAGCGTCACCGATGCGCCCGCGCTCACCGGCAACGGGTTCGCGATGGGCTCGCCGTCGTACATCGCGCCGGAGCGCTTGCTCGGCAAGCCGCACGATGCGCGCAGCGATCTGTACGCGATCGGCGTGGTGCTCTACGAGATGATCGCCGGCATCAAGCCGTACCTCGGTGGATCGCCCGAGGAGATCATGACCGCGGTGATGACGCGGCCGCCGCGCCCGCTGCGCGCGCTCGTGCCAGATGTCTCGCCGGCGCTCGATGCGCTGATCCGCCGTGCGCTCGCGAAGGATCCGGAGAAGCGGTTCCGCGATGCCGAGGAGATGTTGTCGGCGCTCGCGGATCTGGATCGCGAGCCCGAACCGGAGCGCGAGGTCGAGCGCGAGCCGGCGGCGTCGATGACGTTCGCGCAGCTCGCGGTCTACCAGCCGTCGCTCTGGGCTCGCCTGTGGAGCTGGATGCGCTTCGGCCGCTGGCGCTGGCGCTCGGGCCACTGACGGGAGGCAACGGTTGCGACTGTTCCACACAGGGCCGCGTCCGGACGGTAGAAGCCGCCATGCGTCTCGTTGCCCTGCTCCTGCTCGCCGCTGCCTGCTCGAACCACGCCGGAGGTGACGACCTGGATGGCGTCGCGGGACCGCCCGGTCCAGAAGGGCCGCAGGGTCCGCAAGGACCGCAAGGACCGCAGGGACCTCCCGGTGAGGTGACCGTTCTAGACGGTGGAACGATTCAAGGACCGCCGGGACCGCAAGGACCTGCGGGACCAACGGGGCCCGCGGGCTCGCAAGGTCCGATCGGACCGATGGGGCCGATGGGCCTGCAAGGAGCCGTGGGACCGGCGGGTGCAGCCGGTGCCGCGGGCGCGATGGGCATGACCGGACCCACGGGTCCGCAGGGACCGCCAGGCACCGGCGCGCAGGGCGTGCCCGGACCGCAGGGACCGGGCGGCGGCGTGTTCGGCGAGGCCGCATCGCGCTTCATCGGCTTCACGGCGGCGTCGTACACGGGCGTCGCCGGCGGGCGCGAGGTGATGCACGCACGCTGCGCGCAGGAGTTCACCGGCTCGCACCTCTGTCACGTCGCCGAGTACCACCTCGCGAACTCCGCGACGGTGCCGCCGACGAACGGCGCGTGGATCGATTACTCGGGCGGCATCGAGCACTACAACGGCGTGACGAGCGCGAACAACTCCGTCGCGACCGTGGAGCAGGGCCGCTACACCGGTCAGCTCTACTCCGGGAACTGCAACAACTGGACGGCGGCGACGGACTCGGGAACAACGACGTTCGGCGAGACGATCAAGCCCGACACCGCGACGACGCAGGCGTGCACGACGCTGCATCCGCTCGCGTGCTGCGTGACGCCGTACGCCGAGCGCTTCCGCGGGTTCACGAGCGCGTCGGTGACCGGCGTGCGTCCCGGTGGGCGCGCCGAGATGAATCAGCTGTGCGGCACCGAGTTCGCCGGCAGTCACATCTGCCACGTCGCCGAGTACAACCGCGCGCATCCGACGGCATCGCCCCCCGTGGGTGGCGCGTGGATCGACTACAGCGGTTATCTGCGCAATTCGAGTCAGGCAACGAACAACGTCGCGCCGGGCAACGTCGGCCGCTATGCCGGTCAGCTCTACTCTGGAAACTGCAACAACTGGACGGCCGCGATGGACTCGGGAACGACAACGTTCGGCGAGACGATCACACCCGCAGGACCGACGACCCAGGTATGTACGGGCACGCGACCGATCGCGTGCTGCCAGTGAGGATCTTCATGCGCGCTCTACTTCTCGCATTGCTCGTCGCCGCCTGCTCGAACCACGCCGGTGGAGATGATCAAGGCGGCACCGAAGGACCACCGGGTCCCGAAGGTCCGCAGGGACCACCGGGTCCACAGGGACCACAAGGACCGCCGGGCGAGGTCACCGTCCTCGACGGTGGAACGATCCAGGGACCGCCGGGGCCGCAAGGGCCCGCGGGTCCCGCCGGCGCGACGGGCCCGGCCGGTCCTGCCGGACCGCTCGGGCCGATGGGACCGATGGGCATGGCGGGCGCTGCCGGTGCTGCGGGCGCGATGGGACCCGCGGGTCCAGCGGGACCTGCCGGACCGCAAGGTGTCCCCGGCTCGCAGGGCCCGGGTGGCGGCGTGTTCGGCGAGGCTGCGTCGCAGTTCGCCGGTTTCACGACGGCGACGTTCGCGGGCAACGCCACCGGTCGCGAGGCGATGCACGCGCGCTGCGCGGCCGCGTTCACCGGATCGCACCTCTGCCACGTGTCGGAGTACTACCTCTCGAATTCCGCGACCGTGCCGCCAGCGGCGGGCGCGTGGATCGACTCGAGTGGATTCACCGTGGAGTCCGGATCGGACGGCGAGCTCGATAACACCGTCGGCGACGTCCGCATGGGCCGCTACGTCGGTGGGAACACGCTGAACTGCTCCGCCTGGAATTCGGGCGGAACGCTTGGCTACGCGATGGGCGTCTCGGGCGTCACGCAGACGCAGTGCTCCACGCCGCACGCGCTCGCGTGCTGCTCGACGCCATTCGCGGAGCAATTTCGCGGCTTCACCACGGCGACGGTGACCGGTGGTCGCGCCGGCGGTCGCGCGGAGATGAACCAGCTGTGCGGAGCGCAGTTCGCCGGCAGCCACATCTGTCACTACGTCGAGTACGCGCGCGCGCACTCGACCATCACACCGCCCGCAGGTGGCGCGTGGATCGACTCGAGCTCGCACCTGCGCACGCAGGGCGATACGTTTCCGATCAACACCGTCGCGCCGGGCAGCATGGGGCGCTATGCGGGCGGCTCGCAGCTCAACTGCAGCGCGTGGTCGCAGGGCGGTGCCGGATCGCTCGGCTACGCGATCACCGCCGGCGGGATGACGCAGCTCACCTGCTCGACCGCGCGTCCGATCGCCTGCTGCGAGTAGCCACCGTGCGTTGTGCACAAAAGGGGTCCGACCCCTTTTCTGCACGAGTTGCGCAAAAAAGGGGTCCGACCCCATTTCTCGTCGTCATCACCGAGAAACCGGGCTCGCGTGCCGCCGCGATCGACATCGACCGCGGCGTCGCGGTATGGCAGCACCAGCACTGATGCTGTTCGTCGAGGTCGCGCGCGCGAGCGCCGAGGTCGCGCAGACCTCGAGCAAGAAGCAGAAGACAGCGTTGCTCGCGACGCTGCTGCGCGCGGTGCCGCCCGACGAGCGCGCGATCGCGGCGCGGCAACTGTCCGGCGAGTGCGGGCACAAGACCGGCATCGGCTACGCGACCGTGCACGAGCTGCGCTCGAGCGTTCCGCCGGCCGCCGAGCCGCAGCTCACGTTGACCGAGGTCGATCGGCGGCTCGCCGCGCTCGCGGAGCTCAGCGGCAAGGGATCCGCGACCGCGCGGAAGCAAGGCTTCGGCGCCCTGCTCGCGCGAGCCACGGAGCTCGAGCAGGGCTTCATCGGCGCGATCATCCTCGGCGAGCTGCGGCAGGGCGCGCTCGATGCGCTCGTCGTCGATGCGCTCGCGGTGGCGACGTCGCTGCCGGCGAACACGGTGCGCGGTGCGTACATGCTCGCCGGTGACATCGGCCTCGTCGCGGACGCGGCACTCGGCGACGGGGCGGAGGGCATCGCGCGGTTCGGGCTCACGCTGTTCCGGCCGGTGCTGCCGATGCTCGCGCAGACCGCGGAGGATCCGACCGAGGCGCTCGCGTCGTTCGGCGGACCCGCGGCGCTCGAGCTCAAGCTCGACGGCTTCCGCGTGCAGATCCACAAGGACGACGACATCGTGCGCGTGTACTCGCGTGCGCTGAACGAGGTGACGGGGCAGGTGCCCGAGGTCGTCGCGTACGCGCGTGCGCTGCCGGCGAAGAAGCTCATCCTCGACGGCGAGGCAATCGTGCTCGGCGAGGGCGGCCGCCCGCTGCCGTTCCAGGACACGATGAAGCGGTTCGGCAAGCGGCGCGATCCGAACGACGCCGCGCCGCTCTCGCTGTCGTTGTTCGACGCGCTGCTCATCGACGAACAGACGATGCTCTCGGTCCCCGCGCGCGAGCGGTTCACTGCGCTCGACGCGCTCGCACCGGCACACGCGGTGCCGCGGCTCGTGACCGCAGATGCGGCCGAGGCGACCGCGTTCTACGAGCGCGCGATCGCGAGCGGTCACGAAGGCGTGATGGCGAAGGCGCTCGATGCGCCGTACGACGCCGGCAGCCGCGGCGCCGCGTGGCTGAAGATCAAGCACGTGCACCGGCTCGATCTCGTCGTGCTCGCGGCGGAGTGGGGCTCGGGACGACGGCGGGGCTTTCTCTCGAACCTGTGGCTCGGTGCGCGCGATCCGGCGGGCGGCGAGCCGATCATGCTGGGCAAGACGTTCAAGGGCATGACCGACGAGATCCTCGCGTGGCAGACGCAGGCGCTGCAGGCGATCGAGCTCGATCGAGATGGGCACGTGGTGCACGTGCGGCCGGAGAAGGTCGTCGAGATCGCGTTCAACGACGTGCAGCGTTCCTCGCACTATCCGGGCGGGCTCGCGCTGCGGTTCGCGCGGCTCGTGCGCTATCGGGATGACAAGACCGCGGCGCAGGCTGACACGATCGACGCGGTCCGCGCGATCGCGATCCACGCGGGCGTGCTTCCTCCGAGCTAGGCGCGCGCGGCGGACGTGCGGATCTTCGAGAGCAAGCTGGTCTTCGCCGGTGCCGGCAGGAACGACGCGCGCACCGCGTTCTCGGCGACGGTCGTGAGCTCGGCGGCCGTGAGGTCGAGCGCGTCGGCAGCGGCCCGGTAGTTCTCGCCGACGTAGCCGCCGAAGTAGGCCGGATCGTCGGAGTTGATTGTCACCGCGACGCCTTGGCGGAGCAGCTTCGCGAAGTTGTGCTGCGAGAGATCCTTCACCACGCACAGCTTGAGGTTCGACAGCGGGCACACCGTCAGTGGGATCTTCTCGCGCACGAGGCGCTCGACGAGCGCGGGATCCTCGTCGCAACGCACGCCGTGATCGACACGCTCGACCTTCAGCACGTCGAGGGCGGTCGTGATGTACGCGGCGGGACCTTCCTCGCCCGCGTGGGCAACGGCGCGCAGGCCGACGTCGCGCGCCTTCTGGTAGACGCGCGCGAACTTCTCGGGCGGGTTTCCCTTCTCGCCCGAGTCGAGGCCGACGGCGATGAACTCGCGGCGAAACGGCATGGCCTCTTCGAGGGTCTCGAGCGCGTCCTCCTCGGAGAGGTGGCGCAGGAAGCACAGGATCAGCTCGGACGAGATGCCGTAGCGGCGGAGCGCGTCGTCCATCGCGTCGCGCAGGCCGGAGATCACGACCTCCATCGGCACGCCGCGCGCGGTGTGCGTCTGCGGATCGAAGAACAGCTCGGCGTGCACGACATTGTCGGCGTGGGCGCGCGCGAAGTACGCCATCGCCAGCGCGTAGAAGTCGCGGCGATCGCGGAGCACGTCGCAGCCGGCGTAGTAGAGGTCGAGGAACGACTGCAGGTCGTGGAAGTTGTACGCCGCGCGGACCGCCTCGACCGACTCGTACGGGAGCTTGATGCCGTGCTTTGCCGCGAGGCTGAACATCATCTCGGGCTCGAGCGAGCCCTCGATGTGGAGGTGGAGCTCGAGCTTGGGGTGCCGCTGGATCTGCTGCGCGCGAGCGTTGTCGATGTGCATCGCTGCTGATTACGTGAATTATGTTTTTATTAAAAAGTTCTCTGTGCCGTAG
>JACCRC010000528.1 GCA_013813765.1 Deltaproteobacteria bacterium
CGCACCACATGCTCGCGTACGACGCGATGCTCGAGCGCGATCGCGGCCGGATCGTCGACGCGCAGCGCCGCGCGGACCTGTCGCCACTGGGCTCGGGCGCGCTCGCGGGTACGACGCTGCCGATCGATCGCGAGCTCGTCGCTCGCTCGCTCGGCTTCGCTGGTGTCACGCGCAACTCGCTCGATGCGGTCGGTGACCGCGACTTCGCGATCGAGCTGGTCGCGGCGTGCGCACTCCTGCAACTCCACCTGTCGCGCCTCGGCGAGGAGCTCGTGCTGTGGACGAGCCAGGAGGTCGGCTTCGTGCGCGTCGGCGAGGCGTACTGCTCGGGCTCGAGTCTGATGCCGCAGAAGATGAACCCCGATCTCGCGGAGCTGCTGCGCGCGAAGTCGGGCCGCAGCGTCGGTGCGTGGGTCACGCTGATGACGGTCGTGAAGGGCCTGCCGCTGGCCTACAACAAGGACCTCCAGGAGACCCAGGAGCCGCTCTACGACGCCGTCGAGACGGCGCTCGCCACGCTCGCGGTGGCCAAAGGGATGGTCGCGTCGCTCGTGTTCGACACCGCGAAGCTGCGTACCGCGATCGACACCGGTTATCTGCTGGCGACCGAGCTCGCGGACTATCTCGTCACCAAGGGCGTGCCGTTCCGGGAGGCACACGACGTCGCCGGGCACCTCGTCCGCGTGGCCGTCGATCGCGGCATCGAGCTCGCGGCGCTCCCGCTGGCCGATCTGAAGGTGGCCCACCCGCTGTTCGAGGCTGATGTCGCGAGCTGGCTCGACCCGGCGCGCGCGGTCGATCGTCGCGATCTTCCTGGCGGCCCCGCGCGCACGCGGGTGCTCGCCGAGATCGATCGGATCTCCGCCGAGCTTGCGGTACAACCGCCAGCCTGATGCCGACCATCGAGTCTCCGTTCCAGTACAAGTCCGACGAGATGCACTGCGAGGGCGTCGCGCTCTCCAAGATCGCCTCGGAGGTCGGCACCCCGGTCTACGTCTACAGCCGCAGCGAGCTCGAGCGCGCCTACAAGGCGTTCGATGCCGCGCTCGAGGGCATCCCGCACAAGGTCTGTTACGCGGTGAAGGCGAACTCCACGCTCGGCGTGCTGAGTGTCCTCGCGGAGCTCGGAGCGGGCGCCGACATCGTGTCGTATGGCGAGCTGTTCCGCTGGCAGAAGGCCGGCGGCGATCCCGGCAAGGTCGTGTTCTCGGGCGTTGGGAAGACCGAGACCGAGATGGTGCAGGCGCTGAAGGCCGGCATCTACGCGTTCAACGTCGAATCCGGCGAGGAGCTGTTCGTCCTCGACAAGGTCGCGCTGTCGCTCGGGCTGCGTGCGCGCGTCTCGCTGCGCGTCAACCCCGATGTCGACGCCGGCACGCACCCGTACATCTCGACGGGCCTCAAGACCAACAAGTTCGGCATCTCGATGGAGGAGTCGCGCGATCTCGCGCGCGCCGCCGCGAAGCTGAAGGGCATCGAGATCATCGGCGTCGACTTCCACATCGGCTCGCAGCTCACCAAGACGTCGCCGTTCGCCGACGCGATCGCGCGCCTGACCGCGCTGATCACCGAGCTCGCGAAGGACGGCATCAAGCTGACGCACATCGACATCGGCGGTGGTCTCGGCATCGACTACGGCAAGGGCGATCTCGTTCCGAGCCCCGCGGAGTACGGCGCTGCGGTCCGCGAGGCACTCGCACCGCTCACGGCGCTCGGTGTCACGCTCGTCACCGAGCCCGGGCGCGTGCTCGTCGGCGCGGCCGGCGCGCTCGTCACGCAGGTCCTCTACCGCAAGCGCAACGAGGCGAAGCACTTCACGATCGTCGACGCGGCGATGAACGACCTGATGCGCCCCGCGCTCTACGGCTCCTATCACCCGATGAAGCCGGTGAAGGACCCGGGCCGCGCCGACATCACCACTGATGTCGTCGGACCGATCTGCGAGACCGGCGATTTCTTTGCACGCGACCGGAACCTCCCCGAGATGGCGGCCGGCGAGCTGCTCTGGATCGGCGCCGCGGGTGCGTACGGCGCCGCGATGGCCTCGAACTACAACACGCGGCCCCGCGTCCCCGAAGTCCTCGTACGCGGGGGCTCGTACACCGTGATCAAGACACGAGAGACCTACGAGCAGCTGATCGCCGGCGAGCGCCTGCCCCAGTCCTGATATCCTCGGAGCCGTGTGGTCCCGGTACTGGCTCGCGCTGGTGCTCGCTTCAGGTTGTGGTGACAACCTCGAGGGCGAGGAGCGTCAAGGCGGCGAGCTGACGGTCTACGACCGCACGAACCTCGCGTACACGCACCCGGCGCCGACCCTCGACCCCGAGCAGCGCAACACCCACCAGCTCGGCAAGGGTCCGTTCAACTTTGCGTGGGCGCCGCCGCAGCTCGGACCGATGTTCAATCACACCGGCTGCCTCGCCTGTCACGGCGGAGACGGCCGCGGGCTCTCGGAGATCATGCAGGGCCCGGCGCCGTTCGGCTCGCAGGCGCTCGTGCGTGTCAGCCTCGGTGTCGGCACACCCGACGTCCCCGGTGGCAACGTGCCGCTGCCAGGTTACGGCGAGCAGCTGCAGGACCACACCACGGTCGGTCTGCCGGAGGTGTTCGTCACGCTGACGTGGCGCGAGACCGTCGTGATGTACGAGGACGGCGAGGCGCAGCCGATGCGGTCGCCGTTCATCGACGTGCGCACGCCGACCGGAGTGCCGATGCCCGCGGGTACCGAGATGTCGTATCGCCAGGCACCGGCGGTGTTCGGCCTCGGCCTCCTCGAGGCGATCTCCGACGACACGTTGCGCGCTCTCGAGGATCCCAACGACGAGAACGGTGACGGCATCTCCGGCCGCGTCAACATGGTGTGGGATCCGATCGCCGCCGCGCCCGCCATCGGCCGGTTCGGTCACAAGTCGAACGTGTCGAACCTCGTCGTGCAGACCGCCGCCGCGTTCGTCAACGACATCGGGCTGACGAACAAGCTGTTCCCGGAGCCCGATGGGATGCGCGACGTCAACGACGAGCAGCTCGATCAGACGACGTTCTTCGTCTCGACGCTCTCGGTCCCCGCTGCCGCTGGTCGCACCGGCGCCGCCCAGCGCGGGCGCACGCTGTTCGACGACTTCCAGTGCGCGAGCTGCCACATCCCGACGCTCGAGACGGGAGACCACGCGATCCCGCAGCTCGCGTACCAGCGGATCCATCCGTACACGGACCTCCTCCTGCACGACGTCGGCGACCTGCTGAGCGACGCACGCGCGGACTTCCAGGCGACCGGCGTGGAGTGGCGCACGCCGCCGCTGTGGGGAATCGGGCTCGTGCAGACCGTGCTCCCGGGCGCGACGTTCCTCCACGATGGCCGCGCGCGCACGCTTCCCGAGGCCATCCTGTGGCACGGCGGGGAAGCGGAAGAGGCCCGTGAGGCATTTCGCAGGGCGTCGAAGCGCGATCGAGATGCGCTCATCGCGTTTCTCCAGTCGCTCTGAGCGCTACAATCGACGCGCGTGGTCGACGAGAGGGATAACCACATCACGCACGTGGATGCCTACGAGCCCACGCACGTGGAGCAGCGGTTGCAGCCCGGCACCGACGTGAACGGTTACATCGTCGAGGGCATCCTCGGCCAGGGCGGCATGGGCACGGTCTACAGCGCGACCCACGCGGTGATCGGCAAGCGCGCCGCGATCAAGGTCTTGCGCTCCGATGTCTCCTCGTCCGCAACGACCGTCGAGCGATTCGTTCAGGAAGCGCGTGCGGTAAATCAGATCGGCCATCCGAACATCATCGACATCTTCGACTACGGCACGCTGCCCGACGGGCGCGCGTTTCACCTGATGGATCTGCTCGAGGGCGAGTCGCTGCGCAAGCGACTGCGCCGCGGCCCGCTCCATCCGAGCGAGGCAGCGAACGTGATCGAGGGCATCTCGTGCGCGCTGATCGCCGCGCACGACAAAGGCTTCATCCACCGCGACCTCAAGCCCGACAACGTCTACCTGATCAACAAGGACGACGGCTGGCCCGACATCAAGCTCCTCGACTTCGGCCTCGCGAAGCTGATGCCCGAGGCCGGCCAGGCCGCGTTCATCACGAAGACCGGCGTGATGATCGGAACGCCCGAGTACATGTCGCCCGAGCAGGCGCGCGCACTCCCCGTCGACTACCGCACCGACATCTACGCGCTCGGCATCCTGATGTTCGAGATCCTCGCCGGCGAGCGTCCGTTCCCGTCGATGGGGGGCGATGCCTTCGCGATGCTGCAGTGCCACGCCGAAGAGCCGGCGCCTGCACTCGCGTCGGTGATCTCCGGTCTACCCGACGAGATGAACCAGCTCGTCGACGCGATGTTGTCGAAGGAGCCTGCCGCCCGCCCGTCGCTCGCCGCGGTACGCACCGTGATCCGCCGGCTGCGCTCGATGAAGCTGCCCACGAAGTCGGTCGCCGGCCTCGAGATGGCCGCGTTCTCCAATCCCGGCATGAGCGCGCAGATCGGCATAGACCCCGCACGCGTCGGTGCGCAGCCCGTGGTCACGACGTCGCTCCCCACGCAGCCGTCGGTGCCGTCGCTGAAGACCCCCGAGGAGCCACCCGCAGCTCCGCCGGAGGCTGAAGACATCATGGCCACCACGCCGCGCCGCGCGCCGAGGAGCTCGTCGCAGCCCCCGCAGAACAGCGGCCTCGCCGGCGCGTCGGGCCCGATTCACGGCTCGACGAAGCTCGGTGTAGGGGCACCAACGAAGACCATCCAGTCACCGCTCACGAACGCGGCGGCACCGGCCGACGCCCAGCGCGGCGGCAGAAGCTGGATCCTCTTCGGCGCGATCCTCGCGATCCTCGCCGGCGTCGGGCTCGCGCTCGTGCTGATGCGCTAGGGAACGTCGGCTGCGGCGATCACTTCATCGACACCCTCGAGGAACAGCACCGGTAGAGTCGCTTCCGATACGAGCTGCGCTCGGAGCGTGTCGGACGCCTCGATGAAGAGCTCGCGTTCCCCGATCGTGACAAATCCGGGCCGCAACGCGCGCGCGTCGACGACGCGCCCCTCGGCAAGCAGGCGCAGGCGGTGCTCGACCCGCTTCGCCGCGCCGCTCACGCGGAACCCGTTGATCACCAACGCGACGACGAACATCACCGAGACGATCGAGAGGAACACCCAACGCCAGGTGGGCGTGACGTGCGCTGGCCATAGCGACGGCCCGGCGAGACACAGGAACGCCATCGACAACGTCACGATGCCTACGAGGCACCCCCCCACCTTGTTGCCCCTGCTGTCCGCCGAGGACTCGTAGTTGGCAAAGATGATTCCCACGATGAACACCGGGAACACGAACGTGAGGAACAGCGTCTCGAGCAGCTTGCTGAAGTAGCCCTCCGCCGTTCCCACAAACGCGCGTTGCTCCGCGGTGATCACGCGAGGCGGGTCAGAGAGCCGAAACGTGCCACCGACGCGGACTGGCGGAGGCGCCTCCACGATGGGAATGGGAGCTACCTTTGCTCCGCATCCAGCGCAGAGCCCGGCGTTCGCGGGCAAGGGCGTACCGCATGCCGCGCAGAATCGACTCGGGGTCGCCACCCCTCGAAGGATAACCTCTCTAGACGATGCGCTCGACCTGCACGCGCGCGTCGTTGAACGCGGCCTGCCCGCCGAGGTCGGCGACGTCCGGAGGGATCAGCGCGTTCGACGTGTAGCCGTTGGCGGTGTGCTTGTTCCACAGGCCCTTCGGCAGCACGCACACGCCATCACGCACGTCGCCGTCGACCTTCGCGAGGCAGTGCACCTCGCCATACAAGTTCCAGATGCGGATCCGATCTCCGTCGGAGATCCCGCGAGCGGCGGCGTCCGCGCGAGACATCTGGAGCGCGCCGGGTGCGGTGCGGAGCTGGCCGAAGTACGAGCTGATCTGCGTGGCGAGCGCGGGCGAGATCAGCGCGAGCGGGAACTCGGTGGTGCGCGGATCTGCTCGATAGGTGTAGAGGCCGCCGGGCGCAGCCGCGTCGAGCGCGACGGGCACGAGATCGATCTTGCGATCGGGCGTGCCGGGGAACACGTCGACGAACGGTACCGGGCGCGCGCCGGAGGAAGGTGTTGCCACGCCCTTCTCGGCGAGCTGCTGCTGGTACGACGCTCCTTCGGGGGCGGCGGCGAACACCTGCGCGACGATCGCGTCGTCAGTCATCGCGTCGCCCTCGCGCACGAGCCCGAGCCGCTCGAGCAGCGCGCCGGCGACGGCGTTGTTACTGCGCGATTCGCCGACGGGCGCGACGACCGCGGGACTGTCAAACATCCGCATCGTCCCGTACCCACGGCGCAGCTCGCGGTGCTCGAGGAACGTGGTCGCGGGCAGGATCACGTCGGCGAGCTCGCAGGTGTCGGTCATCACCTGCTCGTGAACGACCACGAACAGATCCTCGCGGGCGAGCTGCACGCGGAGCTCGCGCTGATCGGGCGCGGTCGAGGCCGGGTTGCAGTTGTAGACGAACAAGCACTCGATCTTCGGATCACGCAGGTCGCGCAGCGCCGTCGAGATCTGGCTCATGTTCACGGACCGCGTCGGCGGCTTTGGCTCGGACACGCCGCCCTCCGCCGAGACCACCCAGCGCGCATCGCTGTTCTGCATCGTGTAGCCGCCGCCACGCACGCCGAGCTTGCCAGCAACCGCGGGGATCGCGAGGACGCTGGCGATCGCGGCACCGCCGTTGCGGTTGCGCTCCATGCCCCAGCCGGTGCGGATCAGAGCGGGCGACGAGCCTGCGTAGAGCTCGACGAACGCGTCGAGGTCCGTCGCCGAGATGCCGGCCTCGGTTGCGGCCTCTGCGAGAGGCCAGACGGAGGCGCGACGCGCGAGCTCTGCCGCGCCATTCGCGTGGCGATCGAGAAACGCATGATCGGCGTGACCGCGCTCGAACAGCGCGTGGATGATCGCGAGCGCCACCGGCAGATCCGCACCGGGGCGGATCGGCAGGTGCAGATCGGCGCGGCGCGCGAGCGGCGTGCGCCGTGGATCGACGACGACGAGCTTCGCTCCGGCCTCCCGCGCGCGCTCGATCACCGGGACGAGGTGGATGCCGGTCGCCGACGGGTTCACGCCCCACAGCACGATCAGCTTCGCGTGCTCGATGTCCTCGAGCGCGGTGCCTGGCATCACGCCGTAGAGACCCTGCACCGCCGCCGACGTCGCCGCCGCGCAGAACGTGCGATCGAGGTTCGATGCACCGAGCCGGCGGAACAGGCGGCGCATCAGCGCACCCTCGGTGAGCCAGCCGTTGGATCCGCCGTAGTGATACGGCAGGATCGCCTCGCCGCCGGAGCGCGCCTGGATCGATTGCAGGCGATCTGCGACGAGCCCGAGCGCCTCGTCCCACGAGACGGGGCGCCACTGTCCGCTTCCCTTCGCACCGGTGCGCACGAGCGGCCGCATCAGCCGGTGCTCGCCGTACATGTGATCCGTGAACTTGCGGACCTTGCCGCAGATGAAGCCGTCGGTCAGCGGACCGCGGTGATCACCGTCGAGCTGCGTGACCCGACCGTTCTCGACGGTCACCGTCAGTCCACACAGGTCCGGGCAATCGAGCGGGCACGCGCTGGACCGCTTCTCCATCCGAGGTGCTTACCAGGTGCCGCCCACGCCGTACAGGCTGGTCTGCCTGCCGTCGGTGCCGGTGACCGTCTGGATGGTCGGGCGGATCGGGATCTTGGGCTCGTCGAAGTCGCGCGTGATCACGGCCGCTCCGATCAAGCCGACGAGCATGCCGCCCAGCGCGTAGTTCGCGAGGTGCTCCGTGTTG
The DNA here is from genome assembly GCA_013813765.1 of Deltaproteobacteria bacterium. Lineage (GTDB taxonomy): Bacteria > Myxococcota_A > Polyangia > Haliangiales > Haliangiaceae > JABFXX01. The sequence goes on from JACCRC010000528.1 coordinate 7,780, forward strand.
CGGCCGGCCTCGGCCTCGCTCGTCGTCTTCTGCGGGTACACGAGGCTCTCGATCGCGAGGCCGCCGGCCATGCCGATCAGTCCGCCGATATCGACGAGCAGCGCGTGCGTGCGGCTGATCGTGAACTGTTTCGTCAGCAGGATGCCGGAGATGCCGCCGAGGCCGAGCCCCGAGAGCACGATGCCCGCGGCGACGTCGCGCGGTGGGTCGAACGACACCGCGAACAGCGCTCCGGCGGTCGTGCCCCAGAGGATCGAGCTGTTGAACAGCGCGGCGTCGCCGGGCTTCACGTTCAGGCGCTCGCCGACGTAGTAACCCAGCCCCGCACCGAGCAAGAGGCTCGCACCCGCGATCGGCTGTACGTACTCGTCCTCCTCGGTGAACACCGACGCCGTGGCCGTGCCCGCGATCGCCGCGGAGATGCCGCTCGTGATCGTCAGGTTGCTGGTGCCGAGCGAGAGATCGCGCGGCAAACCGAAGTACGAACCCGCGAGCCCCACGCCGCCGCCGATCACGGTGCCGACACCGACGATGCCGGTGTTCTCGAACGCGAACAGCAGCGAACCGGAGGCGAACGCCCCGCCGATACCGGACGCGATGATCAGCTGGCGGCGCCCGGTCTGCGGTATCGCCTCGAGCTCGACGAGCTCGCGCTTCACCGAGCTCGGCAACAGCTCGACCTCCTTCGTCGTCGGCACGTAGCCCGGCGCCTCGGCGCTGATCGTGTACGTGCCGGCCGGCAGCACCTCCTCGTAGCGGCCGAGGCCGACGAGGCGATCACCGACGAAGATCCGAGCATCAGGCGGCGACACGTGTACGGCGAGCCGCCCCTTCTGCGGCAACAGCTTCACGAAGTAGGTGTACGGCTTTCCGATCTTCACCTCGATCTGCTGCGAGTACGGCTCGTAGCCCGTGAGCTCGACGGTCATCGTGTACGTGCCGCCGAGCAGATCGAACACGCTGCCCGAGGTCGGGTTCGCCTGCGTGCCGGAGTCGTTGCCGATCGTGATCCGCGCGCCGGGCGGCGAGCTCTCGACGTAGACGTGGCCCTGCAGGCGCTTCAGGACCGCGATCCGGCGATCGATGATGCCCTTGTCCTCCTTCGGATCGGGGGAGCATGCATTCGCGGGCTGCGCATCGGGTGGGATCTCGGAGACGTACTTCTCGAAGTAACCGATCGCCATCTCGTAGTTGAGCGACCGCTCGTACGACTGGGCGATGTTCTTCAGAATCTGGTAGTTCGGCAGCGTGCAGTAGGCCGACAGGAACTCGAGGACCGCGCCCTCGTAGTCGCCCTGCAGGTAGAGCGTCTCGCCGCGGCGGTAGTGCTCCGAGCCCTTCGCGCGCAGCGCATCGTTCGATGCCGTGGGATCGCTCTGGCGGCAGTCATCGATCTCGAGATGGATCGTGCCCTGACCGAGGTAGCCCGACGCATCGCGCGGGGACGACTGCGCACTCGCGCTCGACGCGAGAGCGACCAGCAGCAGCAGCGCGGGCCCGATCCTCACTTCGGCTTGACGTTACCGCTGCCCGCGTACGGATCGCCAGTCAGCTCGCCGCCCGTCTTGTCCCGGGGCACCGTCGTCGACGAGCCCGACTCGGTTCCCGGATCCTTCTTGATCACGGGGTTGACGCGCTGGATCGGCGTACCTTTCGGCGGCTTCTTCATCGAGTAGCTCACCTTGTTGCCCTCGGGCAGCTCGAGCGGATTGATGCCGATCTCCTGATCGTTGAAGCCCTCGAGCGTGATCGTGCCCTTGACCTTGTTGTTCTGCTTGACGAGCTTGACCTTGAACGGCGTGGTGCCGCTCTGGCCGTTCTCGAGCTGAACGTTCGCGCCGCGCGGGTTCGAGTCGATCTGCACCTCGACGTACTCCGTCGCCGGCGCATCGATCGGCGGGGAGACAACGCCCGCATCGATCGCGGCTGGCGGCGGAGTCACCACGCCAGCACCCGCATCCTTCGTGGTCTTCGTCGAGGAGCCCGCGAGCCGCGTGACGCTGAACACGACCGCGGCGAGCACCACGGCGATGCCGGCGATCCACACGATGTAGCGCGTCGAGCCATCGCTCTTCTTCGCGAGCGAGCGCCGGCGCGGACCGGTGATCTTCGCGCGTTCCGTCGAGCGTGTCGGATCGTCGAGCAGTGACGTGACATCGGCGAGCATGTCGTTCGCGCTCGCGTAGCGCTCCTTCACGTCCTTGGACATCGCCTTCATGACGACGGCCTCGAACTCCTCGGACAGGTCGGGTCGGAGCTCGCGGAGCGGCTTGGGCTCCTCGTTCAAGACCTGCGAGATCACCGAGAGGTAGTTGTTGCCGACGAACGGCACGCGCCCCGCGGCGGCCTCGTACATGATCACGCCGAGCGCGTAGACATCGACGCGATGGTCGAGCTCGTCGTCGCCGCGCGCTTGCTCCGGCGACATGTAGAGCGGCGTGCCGAGCACCATCCCGGTCTGGGTCAGGCGGATCTGGTCCTCGTCCTCGCCGGTCGAGCGGAGCGACTTCGAGATGCCGAAGTCCACGACCTTCACGAAGTCGGTCTCCTTGCGCTTCAGGAGGAACAGATTCTCCGGCTTGATGTCGCGGTGGACGACGCCCTTCGCGTGCGCGGCTGCGAGCGCGGAGCACGCCTGCGAGATGATCCGCAGGATCCGTTGTTCGGGAAGAACCTGCTCGCGTCCGAGACACTCGGCGAGCGATTCTCCGTCGAGGAACTCCATCACGACGAACGTGCGGCCATCGTCCGTCGTACCGAAGTCGGTGATGTCGATGATGTGCTCGTTGCCGACCGACGACGCGAGCTGCGCCTCCTGCTTGAGACGCTTCACGATCGCTTCGCGCTGCGCGTACTTCTCGAGCAAGACCTTCACCGCGACGCGCTTGCCGATCAGCGTGTGCGTGGCCTCGTAGACCTGGCCCATGCCGCCCTGCCCGACCTTGCGCGTGACGAGGTAGCGACCGCCGAGCGTGACCCCGACGAGATCCTGCGTGAGCGCCCGCGTTCCTGCGGACGGCGTCTTCGCCGAGCCGATCATCGATTCGCCCGACATCGAAGTTTCACCAGGGTTTGACTTCATCGCGACCGCAGTGTCATTCGCGCCGATCAACGAATCGCCACCGTCCAGTGAGCGGACCACGAGCCGCTGCGGGGTATCGGCCGCAGGCCGCCCCGGCTGGCTACCACTTCCTGGTTTGCCGCCCGAACCCGAAGACATCGCTAACTATCCAAGATTCTAGGCTCCGGGGAACCCTCATTCAAGCCGTTCACGCGAAGCTCACACGACCGTTGCCTTCATGCGCATGATGGAATATATACATCCTCGTGAGCCTCTCCCCGCGCGCAGATCTGTTCCGTCTCCTCGGGGACGAGGATCGCCTGCGTCTGCTCGCGCTGTGTGCCGAGGAGGAGTTGACCGTCGGCGAGCTCGCCGCGTTGCTTGGCGAGAGCCAGCCGCAGGTGACCAAGAAGTCGCAGCCGCTGCGCGAGGTTGGCCTGCTCTCGGCCCGGCGCGACGGCACCCGTACCCTGCTCCGTGCGCAGGTCGATGACGATGTCGTGATCGATGCGGCGCTGGCCGAAGGCCGTTCGCTGTGCACCCGCGACGGCAGCCTGGCGAAGATCGCCGGCGTGCTCGCCGCCCGCGAGGAGCTCTCGCGCCGGTACTTCGACGAGGCGGTCCCCGCCGACGCCGCGGCCCCGCTCGCGGACTCCGAGCTGATCGCGTGGCTGCCGGTGCTCGCGCCCCTCTTGCCCGGGCGAGGCCTGGCGATCGATGTCGGGACCGGTGAGGGCACGCTCTTGCCGCTGCTGTCGCCGCTCTACGATCGCGTCGTCGCCGTCGATCGCAGCCCCGCTCGCCTCGCGCGTTGCGGTGGAAAGATCGCCGCGTGGGGCCTTCCGAACGTTCGGCTTCGCGAAGGCGACGTCGATGATGCCGGTCTCGCCGAGGACATCGGCTCGCGTGGCGGTGCGGATCTCGTCGTCATGGCGCGCGTGCTTCATCACTCTGCGCGACCGCAGGATTCGATCGCTGCGGCTGCGCGCCTCTTGCGCGCCGGCGGTCATCTCGTGGTCGTCGACTACCTGCCGCACGACGACGAATCGATGCGCGAGCAGGGCGATGTCTGGCTCGGCTTCGAGCCGCAGAAGCTCCGCACGTGGATCGAGGGCGCGTCCCTCGAAGTTCTCACGTTGAACCCTCTCTCGAGTCCGCAGCGTCCTGCGCTGCAGCTCGCTGTTGGACAGAAGCCCACCCGCAACTAACTGGAGACGAGACCATGGATAGCCGCAACGAGTTCCCCGCGTACAAGATCAAGGACAAGAGCCTCGCCGAGCTGGGCCGCAAGAAGATGCGGATGGCCGAGAAGGAGATACCCGGCCTGATGTCGCTGCGTGCCGAGTACGGCAAGGCCCAGCCGCTCAAGGGCGCGCGCGTTGCCGGCTGCCTCCACATGACGATCGAGACGGCCGTCCTCATCGAGACGCTCACGGCGCTCGGCGCCGAGGTCACCTGGACCTCGTGCAACATCTACTCGACGCAGGACGAGGCCGCCGCGGCGATCGCGGCCACCGGCGTCCCGGTGTTCGCGTGGAAGGGCGAGTCGCTCGAGGAGTACTGGCAGTGCATCGAGCTCCAGCTCAACGCGTTCAAGGGCGGCAAGGGTCCGAACCTCATCCTCGATGACGGTGGCGATCTGACTCTCCTCGTCCACAAGGGCGCCGAGGCGGAGAAGAAGGGCACCGCGCCCGATCCGAAGACCGCGACGAACGAAGAGATGCGCGTGATCTACTCGGTGCTCACGAAGAGCCTCGAGGCGAGCACGACCCGGTTCAGCACGCTCGCGAAGGAGATCAAGGGCGTCTCCGAGGAGACCACCACCGGTGTCCACCGTCTCTACGAGATGGCGAAGACCGGCTCGCTCCTATTCCCGTGCATCAACGTGAACGACTCGGTCACCAAGTCGAAGTTCGACAACCTCTACGGCTGCCGCGAGTCGCTGTTCGACGGCATCAAGCGCGCGACCGACGTGATGGTCGCGGGCAAGGTCGTCGTCGTCGCCGGCTACGGTGACGTCGGCAAGGGCTGCGCGCACGCCGCGCGCGGCCTCGGCGCTCGCGTCCTCATCACCGAGATCGATCCGATCTGCGCGCTGCAGGCGGCGATGGAAGGCTACGAGGTCACGACGATGGAGGACGCCGTCCCGCAGGGCGACATCTTCGTCACCGCGACCGGCTGCATGGACGTCATCCGCGCAGAGCACTTCCAGGCGATGAAGGACGAGTCGATCCTCGCCAACATTGGCCACTTCGACAGCGAGATCCAGGTCGCCTGGCTCGAGAACAACAAGGAGATCAAGGAGGAGAACATCAAGCCGCAGGTTGATCAGTTCATCTTCCCGAACGGCAAGCGCATCACGCTGCTCGCGCGCGGTCGCCTCGTGAACCTCGGCTGCGCGACGGGTCACCCGTCGTTCGTGATGTCGAACTCGTTCACCAACCAGACCATCGCGCAGATGGCACTGTGGGCGAACGCGACCAAGGGCCAGGACGAGATGACCGGCATGAAGTTCGAGAGCGGTCAGGTCTACGTGCTGCCGAAGAAGCTCGACGAGAAGGTCGCGCGTCTTCACCTCGAGAAGGTCGGCGTCAAGCTGACCGTGCTCTCGAAGGAGCAGGCCGAGTACCTCGGCGTTCCGCTCGACGGCCCGTTCAAGCCCGACCACTACCGCTACTAACCCGGTGTTAGGCTCGCCGCGATGTCCAGGTGGCTCGCGGCGAGCATCGTCGTGTTGATGAAAGCGTGGCCCTGATGTGGTGGCTCAGCTGGTGGAACGTCCTCTGGGGTCTCGTCGGCGCGTTCGGTACCGCGGCGATGCACCAGCACACTGGCCGCGATCCGCGGACCGGCGGGCTGATCGGTCTCGCGGTCGGGTTCCTGCTCGGGCCGTTCTATCTGGTCTCGTTCTGGGTCTGGCTGTACTACACGCGCCTGAACACGCACGTGATCCGCAAGTACCGTCGCTGGTACGAGTGGTGGCGCCCGTAGGTCAGATGCAGATCGGCTCGACCTGACACGTGCGCGCGCCGGCCATGCCGTCGCAGAAGTTCGTCTCGCACTGATTGCTCGACGTGCACGTCGTTCCCACCGGCTGCGGTGGCTTGCACGTCATCGTCGTCGAGTCGCAGAAGTTGCCGATATCCGCGCAGCGGGTCATCGCGTTGCACGCCTGTCCCTCGTGCGCTCCTTCGAAGCAGCGCATCGTCGCATCGCAGCTGTAGAACTGCCCGCAGTCCGCGCGCGAGGTGCACGCATCGCCCGGCAGTCCGACCTTCGCGCAGACCATCCCCGGCGAGCTGCAGTACGTGCCCTCGTCGCGGCACTGACCGTCGGGGCACGGCGCACCGAGCGCCGGCAGCGCCTTGCACACGCGCGGTTGTCCCGCGCAGCCCAGCCCGTATTCACACTCGGTCGTCGTGATGCACGTCGACGCGGCCGGCTTCAGCGCGGCGCAGGTTCCGCTCGCGCAGTACGTCTGCGATGCGCAGTCGTTCGTGGACTCGCATGACTCGCCGAGCTGTCGTGGAAAGCGAAGCGGTTCGTCACCCACGCAGGTTCCCTGACAGCACGCATCCGGGCACTCCGGCACGTCGCACTCGCGGGACTTGCACACCGCGTCGACGGCGCACTGGCCACCTGCCCCGACGGTTCCGGTGATCGCGTTGGCGCAATCTGCACCGCCGAACGTGCGGCCCTTCTCGTCGGTTCGATCGCACGAGGCCGATCCGAGCTGCTCGTAGCAACGCGCGAGCAGATCACCGTCGTACTTCACCTTGCCCGCATCGATCGCCGCCTGCAGGCTCGGATCGACCGTCAGCGAGATCCCGATGTTGAGCTCGGCGCACGCAGCCTCGCTCGGCACGACTCCGCACCTCGCGAGGTAGCGGCAGTACTCCGAGCGAAACTTCTCCGGAAGCTCGTCGATCGACACACCGTCGTCTCCGCAGCCGACAGCACCAATGACTACGAGCGCGAGCGCGAGTCCACGCATGCGATCCCCCGAAGCTCAGGATCGCACGTACGCCTCGTAAAATGCCGGCAAACCTTCGCCCTCACCGAGAGCTACCCGTTTCACGACCTTGCCGATCGGGTTGATCCACGCCTCTCCGCACCGCACCCACACCGTCCCCGTATCGCGCGCGATCTCCGGAAGCTCGTTGTCCTTCCACTCGGCGCTCGCGTTGCGCACGAATACCTCGCCGACGTAGCAGCCGAGACACCAAAGCGTCTCGCCCACGCGATCGTCGAGCTGCACGTGCTCGGCGCGCATCTGCTCGAGCAACGCATCCACCGCGGCGAGGCTCTCGACCGAGTAATCGAGCTCGACGTCGAACCGCCGACGCACCCAGCGCGCGACATCCTCGGCGAACCTCGGCGCCGAGATCGCATTGGGTGGACGAGCAAGCCGGATGTTCATACGCCGCTTGTACCCCGCGACTCCGACGCAGAAGCGACACAAGAGTTACTGAATTGGTCCGATCAATTCGGGGGCGGGTGCAACCTCATTGCAACAGTCACGCGGGCTGCGGCGATCGGCTACTCGCTCGCGCGGCGGTTCTTCTTGATCTCGGCCTTGTGACGCTTGTCGGCGACGCGACGGCGCTTCGCTCCGCGCGAGACCTTCGTTGCTTTGCGCGGGCGCGGGCGATCGAGCGCGGTGCGAACGATCAGCGTCAGCTTCGACTCGGCGTCGTCGCGGTTCTTGATCTGATCGCGCGTGAGCGTCGAGGTCACGATCAGCGTGCCGTCGCTGGTCAGCTTCGAGCGCAGCTGCTGGAGCAGCCAGGTCTTGTCGTCGGGATGGAGCGCCGCGGAGGTCTCCACGTTCCACCGCAGGTCGACCTTCGAGGAGACCTTGTTGACGTTCTGCCCGCCGGATCCGCCGGAGCGAGCGAACGACATCGTCAGCTCGCCTGCAGGGATCGTCAGCCGTGGCGTGATGACGAGATCGTGCACGACATCACCGCGCCCACGAACCCGGGACCTAGGTCGCCTGGCCGGTCGAAGACTTCTTCGCGCGACGCTTCGTCGGACCCTTCTGCGCCTCGTCGTACACGCGCATCTCGGTCTCGGCGGTGGTCTGCACGGCCTCGAGGTAGAGCGACGTCAGGCCGAGGTGATCACCGCGCAGCGCCTCGTAGTAGCGCTGGCGATCGATCGAGTGAACGATCGCGATCGGATAGCCACCCTCCTGGAGGAGGAGGTTCGACGCGACGCGGATCGTGCGACCGGACTCCTTGGCCCACGGAAAGATCGCCATGAAGCGCGAGTGCAGCGTCGCGACCTTCTCGATCACGTGGAGGTGCTTCGTCGCCGGATCATCGATCCACTCGCCGAGCTTTCGCATGCCGGGGAGGATTTTCTCCGGCGCAGCGATGTCGTGATAGTAGAGCCGGTGGAGCGGGTTCTCCTTGCGGAAGGGGAGGCCCTTCGCCTTCTCCTCCGGCGCGAGGATCGAATAGATCTCGCGGACCGTATCGAGCTTGAACGGCTTCTTCTTGTTCGCAGCCTGCTCGGCGGCGAAGTTGCAGCTGTCATCGAACCGACGGATCTCTTCGTACGAAGGGATCAGCGATGGATCGCTGATGATGCTCGGATCAACCGCGGCCTTGATCTCGCTATACGAGAGCACTTCGCCTTCGAGCGCGGCGTCGTGGTGGATCAGCGAGATGCGGAGCCGGTTGTTGAACTCGGTGCGCGCGACGGGATTCGCGGTCGCGACGCGAGCGCGCCACGCCGTGACGATCCGCTCGACCTCACTGAATCGAGCGTCGATGTCCTCGGTTTCTTTGTACCTAAGCACCTGTTATCCTGTCGGGTTCAGAACCGAGGGAGTCTACGAGACACCATCCGGATCGTCAAGGAAACGTGGGCAACTTCCCTACAAGCCATTGCACACGGTCCGCGGTCAGACCGCAAGATTTCTGCAACGTTGCGCGCATGCCGTGGTAACGACACCGCGTGTCCGGGTTCGAGCACGCGTCCGTCCTCGCCGCGGAGGTGATCGAGCACCTAGCCCACCGAGATCATGGGCTTTATGTCGATGGGACCCTTGGGGGCGCGGGCCACTCCGCGGCGCTGCTCGAGGCTCTCCCGAACGCCTCGCTGATCGGCATCGATCGCGATCCGTCCGCGCTCGGAGCGGCCCGGGAGAAGCTGGCTCCCTTCGGCGCCCGGGCGCGCCTGATCCACGGTGAATACGCGGATCTACAGTTCATCCTCGCCGAGTTGAAGATCCCTCAGGTCGACGGGATACTGCTCGATCTCGGCGTGTCCTCACCGCAGCTCGATCATCCCGAGCGCGGATTTTCGTTCACGAAGGCCGGTCCGCTCGACATGCGGATGGATCCGACGCGGGGTCGGACCGCGCTCGAGCTGATCGAGGAGCTGAATCCGACCGAGCTCGCGGACGTGATCTTCGAGCTCGGCGAGGAGCGCCACTCCAAGAAGATCGCCCGGCTGATCAAGGAGGCGCTCGAGGCGGATCGGATCCACACGACGATCGATCTCGCGGCGGTCGTCGCCCAGGGGATCCCGCCGGCGGAGCAGCGCAAGTCGAAGATCCACCCCGCGACGCGCACGTTCCAGGCGCTGCGCATCGCGGTCAACGCCGAGCTCGAGCAGCTCGAGAAGCTGTTGTTCGCGTTCCCGGATCTGCTGACCCTCGGGGGCCGCTGCGCGATCATCAGCTTCCACTCGCTCGAGGATCGGCTCGTGAAGCAGCGGTTCCGCGACCTCGCATGGACCAGCTCGCTGCCGCGTCATCTGGCCGACAAGGACGGCGAGCGCTCCGATGCCGTGTGCGAGCTCGTCACCAGGAAGGCGATCGTCGCCACCGACGAGGAGACCGCGAGGAACCCGCGTGCTCGCTCGGCGCGCCTCCGCGTCAGCGAGCGTACGGCAGCGCCGAATGTGCCGGCGATGCGGTTCCCGCCGCCCCCGCCGGTCGATCGCCGCCGGCGCTGAACACCGGGGTCTTCTTCGGCACCGGCCGGCCTGCGACGATCGCGACGATGCCGGCGACCACGAGCGGCGCAGCGATCGCGAGCGCGTCGCCGAGCGAATCATCCGGGCTCTGCACGGCATACGACGCCGCGAACACGACACCACCCTCGATCGTCATGCCGTAGCCGAGCGTCCGTACGACCTTCGCACGCTCCGGTGAGCAGCCGAGCAGCGCGAGCGGGAGCAGCCAGCGAACCACGGCGATCAGTATGGCAGGTCAGGGCGCGGGATCGGAGGACGGCGCGACCGGGCCAGGATCGAGGCCCTTCGGGATCGCCGGGACGTCGCCTTCGATCGCGGGCGGCGGCGGCGGTGCCTCGAGGCAGCGCAGGATCTCCGGGTCCCGCATGAACACGAAGTCGTGGATCTCGCGGTTGTAGACGTGGACGCGCTTCTCGAGCCGGCGCACGCGGCGGCAGTTGCCCTCACGCGCTGCACCGCCCGCGCGCTGGGTCAGGATCTTCGCCCACCGGAGGTGCTTCTCTCGCTCGGTCTCGGGTCGGGGCCCGGGCGTCGGGTCGGTGAGCTCACCGGCGGCGAACAGGCCGATGCCGACGGCCGACATGATCGAGAAGCCGGCCATGATCTCCTTCGTGTGCCCGGTGTACGGGGTGATCAGCGCGCCTCCGATCAGACCGACGACGCCGGAGATCGCGAAGATCTCGCCGGCGAGCCGCGCCTTGGGTGCGGTCGTGCGCGTGCACCCGGTCAGGAGCGCGGGAACCAGGAGCAGCGTGAGCGCGCGTCGCCGCATCCTCTCAGTCTGGATCAGAACGAGAGAACTGCCTACGACCACGGAATGAGGCGAAAAAATTGCCCCTCCCCCCCGGCGCGCGTGTAGTGGAGCGACGCCATGGCGCTGCCTGCATCGATGTACCGGATCTTCAGGCGGCCCGACGGAGAAGCGCCCTCCGTCCGCATCGTGATCATCGCGATGGTCCTGGTGGCGCTGATGCTCACCGCGATCGGCGTGATCCGCGTGACCCGCCAGCACGAGGTGCTGCGGCTCGGCCTTTCGCTGTCGAAGAAGTCGGAGGACGTGCGGCGCCTGCGCGAGACGCGACGTCAGCTCGAGCTCGAGCTCGCGACCCTGACGGCACCGGATCGGATCCGGCGGCTCGCGACGCAGCTGGGCATGACGAGCGTGCCGCCCGACAAGATCCGCGTGATCGCTCCGCGCCCGAACAAGGTGGCGTCGCGATGAAGTCGAAGATCAAGCCGATGACTCCGGGCGTGCCGCACTCGGCGCGCATCCGGGCCTACCTCGCAGGAGCGGTGGTGACCGCGGGGCTATGTGGAGTCGCGTGGAGCGCGTATGCCCTTCAAGTCCACGAGGCGGACCACTATCGCCAGCTCGCCGAGCGGCAGCACGCGCTCAACGTCGACATCCCGGCGCCGCGCGGCGACGTGATCGATGCGGTCGGCCGCCCGCTCGCGGTCAGCGCGGATGCGGATTCGATCTGGGCGAACCCACGCGAGATCAAGGACGTCACCGATACCGCGGAGAAGCTCGCGAAGCTCACCGGCGGAGATGCAGGCGCGCTCGAGCTGAAGCTCGGTGTCGACCGGAAGTTCGTGTGGGTCCAGCGCCAGGTGTCGCGCGAGACCGCTGCCAGTGTCCGCGCCGCGAAGCTGCCGGGCATCGTGGTCGCGAAGGAGCCGCGCCGCTGGTATCCGGGCAAGACGATCGGCGGCCCGGTGATCGGCCGCGCCGATATCGATAACCGCGGCCTCGAGGGCATCGAGCTGTCGATGAACGACGCGCTCGTCGGCTCGCGCGGCGAAGGCCAGGCGGTGCGCGATGCGCGCGGGCGCAAGATGTTCGCGGATGGTCTCTCGCAGCCCGAGCCGGGCGCGACCGTCCAGCTCTCGCTCGACCGATCGATCCAGGCGATCGCCGACAAGGCACTCGCGGACACGGTGATCGCGAACAAGGCGAAGAGCGGCACGGTGGTCGTGCTCGAGGTCTCGACCGGCCGCGTGCTCGCGATGTCGAGCTACCCGACCTACGATCCGAACTCGACCGAGAGCCACGGCGGCGCGCGCAACCGCCCGGTGACAGATGCGTTCGAGTCGGGCTCGGTGATGAAGGTGTTCACCGTCGCGGCAGCGATGGAAGAGGGCATGATCAAGGCCGACACCGGCTTCGATACCGCCTCGTTCGTCGTCGGTCCGAAGCGGATCATCGACGTCCACCCGTACAAGTACCTGACGGTCAACGACATCATCAAGCACTCGTCGAACGTCGGCGCCGCGAAGATCGCGCTGCGCCTCGGCCGCGAGAAGCTGTACGCGTATCTCCTGCGGTTCGGCTTCGGTGCGAAGACCGGGATCGAGCTGCCGGGCGAGCAGGTCGGCATGATGCGAAACGGCTCGCGCTGGCGCGAGATCGAGCTCGCGACGATCGCGTACGGCTACGGCCTGACCGTGACGCCGCTGCAGATCGCGGCGGGACTCGCGGCGCTCGGCAACCGCGGCGTCTATCACCCGCCACGGATCATCGACAAGGTGATCGATCCCGATGGCACCGTGCTCTACCAGCCGCTCGGCGAGAGCCGGCAGATGGTGACGCCGAAGACCGCCGAGGCGATGCGGAAGATCCTCGGCACGGTGTTCGAGGGCGGCAAGGAAGGCGGCACGGCGAAGGACATCATCGTCCCCGGCTTCAAGTGCGGCGGAAAGACCGGCACCGCGCACAAGTACGATCACGAGACGAAGAAGTACGCGCCCGATCGCTACCTGTCGTCGTTCGCCGGGCTCGCGCCGATCGACAACCCCCGCCTCGCGATCGTCGTGATGGTCGACGAGCCGAGCGGCGGCGTTTACTACGGCGGCAAGGTCGCCGGCCCGGTGTTCGGCACGGTCGCGAGCGAGACGCTGCGCTACCTCGGAGTTCCCGGCACGACGATGGTCTGCCCGCCGCCGCCACCCGGGTACAACCCGTACCTCGATCCGGCGGTGAAGACGTGTCTGCCGGGTCCGAAGTCGGTGGCGGTGCCCAAGCCCCTCGCCGCCGCAACACCCGCCGTGCCCGTGCCGGCGCCGGTGATCGAGGATGTCGAGGTCGCCGCGCCGATCGCTCCGGAGCCGGGTTCGATCGTGATCCCCGACTTCACGGGCCTCGGTGTGGCCCGCGCGCTGGACCTGGCGCGCGAGGCGCATCTCCCCGTCGATCTGAAGGGCTCGGGCCGTGTCGTCTCCCAGGATCCCGCGCCAGGATCGGTTGTTGCGCCGGTGCGTATCACGCTCACGTTCTCCGACGGTGCAGCGCCTCGCTGACAGCTTGCCTCGTTGCACGAAATCGGGGAGGCTGCGCGTTCGATCGGTATGACGCTACGCGACCTCATCGACGGACTCACCGGCGCGCGCCTGATCGGCGATGGCGCGGTCGAGGTCGCGAAGGTCACGGCTGATTCTCGCGAGGTCGGCAGGGGTGATGTCTTCGTCGCGCTGAAGGGAATGCGCAGCGACGGTCACGCGTTCGTGCGCACGGCGATCGAGAAGGGCGCCGCTGCCATCATCGTCGAGCAGGAACAACCCGGTGTCTCCGTCCCGCAGGTGGTCGTGTCCTCGGGGCCGACCGCACTCGGCGTGCTCGTCGCGAGATCGCTCGGTGATCCCGCGAAGCAGATGACGCTGATCGGGATCACGGGCACGAACGGCAAGACCACGACGACGTACCTCGTCGAGTCGATCCTCCGCGCTGCAGGCCACGAGGTCGGCGTGATCGGCACGGTCACGTATCGCTGGAAGACGACGTCGTTCGACGCGCCGTACACCACGCCCACGCCGCAGGTACTGCACGAGACGTTCGCGCGCATGCGCAACGACGGCGTCACCCATGTCGTGATGGAGGTGTCGTCGATCGCGATCGCCGCCGATCGCGTCGCCGGTATCCACTTCGCGGTCGCCGCGTTCTCGAACCTGACGCAAGACCACCTCGACTTCCACGGGTCGATGGACGCGTATCGCGACGCGAAGCGGAAGCTGTTCAGCGCGCACCTCGCCATGACCGGCACCGCGGTCGTCAACGTCGACGATCCGGAGGGCGCGGGCATGGCAGCCGGTGCGCCCGGCCGCGTGCTGCGCGTGAGCGCCGACGGCAAGGACGCCGAGCTGCGCGTGACCGAGCAAGACTCGAGCGTGCGCGGCATCCAGGCGAAGATCGCCACGCCGCGCGGCGTCATCCCGGTCTTTGCTCCGCCGCTGATCGGTCAGTACAACGTCGACAACATCGCGCTCGCCGCCGGGATCGCCGAGGCACTCGACATCCCGCAGGACGTGATCGCGAGGGGTATCGCCGCGCTCGCCGGCGTGCCCGGTCGCGTCGAGCGCGTCGAGAACAAGGCCGAGCTCGATATCTTCGTCGACTACGCGCACACGCCGGATGCGCTGCGCAACGTGCTGTCGACGATGCGGCCGCTCACGAAGCGGCGTCTGATCTGCGTGTTCGGTTGCGGCGGCGATCGCGATCCGACGAAGCGTCCGAAGATGGGCGCCGCGGTCGCCGAGCTCGCGGATCTCGCGGTCGTGACCAGCGACAACCCGCGCACCGAGGATCCTCGCACGATCATCGATCAGATCCTTCCGGGCGTGCCGAAGCCGTTCCTCGTGGAGCCGGATCGTGCGATGGCGATCCGCGCCGCGATCGCGGAGGCCGTGCCCGGCGATGTCGTCGTGATCGCCGGCAAGGGCCACGAGGACTATCAGATCGTCGGCACCACGAAGCACCACTTCGACGATCGCGAGCAAGCTGCCGGAGCGTGCGTCCTGCGCGAGACGCGGATGCTTGCAGGCCTCGCGCGCGATGCAGGTGGCGAGGTCACCACTGCACCCGATGTCACGGTTAGCCGCGTCACGATCGATTCGCGCAAGGCGCTCCCCGGGTCGCTCTACGTCGCGATCAAGGGCGAGCAGCACGATGGCCACGCGTTCTGCGGTGCGGCGGTCGAGACCGGCGCCGTCGCGGTGATGGTCGAGAAGCGCGCGGATGTCGCGGTGCCGCAGATCGTCGTGGGGGACACGCGGATCGCGCTCGGCAAGCTCGCTCGTGCGCACCGCCGTGCGTGGACCGGAAAGATCATCGCGATCACCGGTTCGGCCGGAAAGACGACGACGAAGGAGCTGACGCGCGCGGCGTGTGCCGCCTCCGCTCCCACGGTCGCCGCCGAGGGCTCGCTCAACAACGAGACCGGCGTGCCGCAGACGCTGCTCGCGCTGCGCCTGTTCCACGCGTACGGCGTCATCGAGATGGGCATGCGCGGTGCTGGTCAGATCGAGTACCTGACGCACCTCGCGGAGCCCGACGTCGCGGTCGTGGTCAACGCAGGCACCGCGCACATCGAGCTGCTCGGCTCGACCGATGCGATCGCGCAGGCGAAGGCGGAGATCTGGCTCGGCCTGCGCGAGGGCGGCACCGCGGTGCTTCCTTCCGACGATCTGCGCCTCGACACGTGGGCGCGCAAGCATCGCCCCAGCGCACGGTTCGTCACGTTCGGCGAGGGCGAGGCCGACGTGCGGCTCGTCGAATACGCGCCGCTCGATGCCGGCGGCCGGCTCGTGCTCGACGTGTTCGGGACGCGGCACGATCTCGAGCTGCAGCTTGTCGGCCGTCACGCCGCGATCGATGCGTGCGCCGCGATCGCCGCCGCGCATGCCGCCGGTGCATCGATCAACGACATCCTCGCCGGTCTCTCGCGCGCTCGCCCGCCGGCGATGCGAGGCGAAGTCCATGACGTCGCGGGCCGGAAGATCATCGTCGATTGCTACAACGCGAACCCCGCGTCGATGGCCGCTGCGATGCGCGCGCTCGCGGAGCGGTCACACAGCAGGGCTCCGCTCGCGGTGATCGGAGACATGCTCGAGCTCGGCTCGCACGCGCGTGGCGCACACGGCGAGATCGGTGCGCTCGCGAAGCAGCTCGGCATCGGTGTGATCGCGCTCGGCGAGCAAGCGCCGGTCGTCGTCGAGGCGGCGGGTGATCAGGCGGAGACCGCGGCCGATCCGGTGACGGCGGCGGCCCGCGCGCTCGTGCGCACGAAGCCCGGCGACTGGATCCTGCTGAAGGCGTCGCGCGGTATGCGGCTCGAGCGCGTGTTCGAAGCTCTCAAGGAGGCTACCCGCTAAGTGCTGTTCCACCTGCTGTACGGAACACTCAGCGACGACATCGGATGGCTCCGGGTCTTCCGCTACCCGTCGACCCGCCTGCTCGCTGCCGCGATCACGGCGCTGCTCCTGTCGTTCGTCATCGGCCCGTGGTTCATCGAGCGCCTCAAGTCGCGCCAGATCGGCGAGACGATCCGCGCCGATGGACCCGAGACCCACAAGAAGAAGGCCGGCACGCCGACGATGGGCGGCTCGCTGATCCTGTTCTGCCTCGCGATGTCGGCGCTGCTCTGGTGCGACCTGCGCAACGAGTACGTCGTGCTCGCGCTCATCGTCACGATCTCGTTCGGCGCGATCGGCTTCGCGGACGACTACCAGAAGGTCGTGCACAAGAACAAGGCCGGCATCAGCGGCAAGCTGCGCCTGTTCCTCGAGTTCGCGATCGCCGGTGGCGCGATGGCCTATCTATTCTATTCGGACGTGATGCCGGCGGAGGTCCGCCTCCAGCTCCAGGTCCCGTTCACGAACTTCTACACGCATGACGTCTCGATGCCGGCGTGGATGTACTCCATCTTCGGCGCGGTCGTCGTCGTCGGCACTGCAAACGCGGTCAACCTCACCGACGGCCTCGACGGCCTCGCGATCGGCCCCTCGATCATGAACGCAGGGACGTTCATGGTGTTCGCGTACATCGCGGGCGTGAGCACCACGCTCGTCGTGGGTGGTGGTAACGAGGTCACGATCGCCGAATACCTCCACGTCGCGCGGATCCCCGGTGTCGAGGAGCTCGCGATCTTCGCGGCCGCGCTGTTCGGAGCCGGCATCGGCTTCCTCTGGTACAACACGTACCCCGCGCAGGTGTTCATGGGCGATGTCGGCTCGCTCGGCATCGGTGCCGCGATCGGCATGTGCGCCGTGCTCACGAAGAACGAGCTCGTGCTGCTGATCGTCGGCGGCCTGTTCGTGGTCGAGGCGCTGTCGGTCATCATCCAGACCGGCGTCTACAAGGCCACGAAGAAGCTCAATCCGGCGACCGGCAAGATGGAGGGCAAGCGCATGTTCCGGATGGCACCGATCCACCACCACTACGAGAAGCTGGGCTGGGACGAGCCGAAGATCATCGTCCGGTTCTGGCTCGTATCCGCGCTGCTCGCGATGGTCGCGCTCGGCACCCTGAAGATGCGCTGATGATGGACCTCGACGGAAAGACAGTCGTCGTCGTGGGCCTCGCGCAGACCGGCATCGCGGTCGCGAAGTTCTGCGTGAAGCGCGGGGCGCGCGTGACGATCACCGACGGCAAGCCCGCCGACCAGCTCGCCGATCAGATCAAGCAGCTCCACGGCGTGCCCGTGCGGTTCGCGCTCGGCGGCCACGACCTGACGACGTATCTCGCGGCGGAGCTGATCGTGATGTCACCCGGCGTGCCCTCGCTGCGGGAGACACGAGCGGCCGCTGCCGGCGGCATCCCGGTGATGGCGGAGATCGAGCTCGCGTATCGGTTCCTCGATCCCGGCGCCACCGTGCTCGCGGTCACCGGAACGAACGGCAAGTCGACGACCACGGCGCTGACCGGCAAGCTGTGCGAGGCCTCGGGCCGTCCCACGTTCTGCGGCGGGAACCTCGGCAACATGCCGATGATCGATGCGGTCGACCATCCGGCGAACGTGCCCGGCGGGTTGATCGTCGTCGAGGTCGCGGCGTTCATGCTCGAGAACTGCACCACGTTCCGCGGCAAGACCGGCGTGCTCACGAACATCACCGAGGATCACCTCGATCGGTTCGGCACGATGGAGCGCTACGCCGAGATGAAGGGCCGGATCTGGGACTTCCAGCGGCTCGACGATCTCGCGATCGCGAACGCCGCCGATCCGTGGGCGATGAAGGAGGCCGAGGGCATCCGCTCGCAGCTCTACACGTTCGACTCGCGCCCCGGCGCGAAGGTGGAGCAGGGCGCTGTCATGTCGGACGATCGCAGGCACCTCGTGCTGCGGATGCCGAGGATCGGCGAGGAGCTCTACCCTGTCGACGATCTCGTGATCGTCGGCAACCACAACATGGAGAACGCGATGTGCGCGTATCTCGCGACGCGCGGCATCGGCCTGCCGGTCGACGCGATCCGCGCCGGTGCCCGCGCGTACCGTCCGCTGCCGCATCGCATGGAGCTCGTCGGCGATCGGGACAACGTCTACTACTACGACGACAGCAAGGGCACGAACGTCGCCTCGGTCGCCGCCTCGGTCCGCGGCTTCCCCCGCCCGCTCGTGTTGATCGCCGGCGGCGTCGACAAGGGCGGCTCCTACGAGCCGATGCTCGAGGCGCTCGACGGTGTCTGCAAGGGCATCATCCTGATCGGCAAGGCCGCACCGCTGATCCGCGAGGCGGCCACGGCGCACAAGGCGAGCTATCCCGTGATCGATGCGACCGACATGCACGATGCCGTGAAGCGCGCGACCGAGCTCTCCACCGCCGGTGATGCCGTAGTGCTGTCGCCCGCGTGCGCGAGCTACGACATGTTCCAGAACTTCGGGCACCGCGGACACGTGTTCCGTGAGGCCGTGTCTGCCGTCGGCGCGAAGCGCCTCGACTAGAGCTGGCGATCGCGAAAGGATCGCGATTGACCCGCCTCGCGCTTTCATGTTAGTCGTATTAACATGAAATCTGCGAGGCGCTCGTATCGGCAGGGAGCTCGCGCGCACGCCGCCGAGCAGACCCGCGAACGGATCCTCGACGCCGCGGTGGCGTTGTTCTGGGAGCGCGACCCCGACGACATCACGCTCGACGATCTCGCGGCATATGCGGATGTGACCCTGCAGACGGTGCTGCGAAAGTTCGGTTCCAAGGACGCCGTGTTCTCCGCCGCACTCGAGGAGCGCAGCGGCACCGTGATGGAGACGCGCGAGCCGCCGGCGCCTGATCCGAAGTCTGCGATCGCGGTGCTGGTCGCGAGCTACGAGCAAATCGCCGACTGGAACTGGCGCGTGCTCCGTCACGAGACCGCGCAACCGATGCTGCGCAAGGTGCTCGCGGCGGCGCGCGTGCAGCACCGCGCGTGGATCGAGAGCTCGTTCGCGAGCGCCCTGCCCGCGCGAGGCCGCGCACGCGAACGCATGATCGACGCGCTGTTCACGGCGCTCGACTTTTACGTCTGGAAGCTGCACCGCCGCGATCTCGGGCGCAGCCGCGAGGACACCGAGGACCTGATGCTCGGGCTCGTCGAAGCGATCATCAGGGCAAGGAGCGATCGATGAGTCGGTTCATGTTCGTCATGTTCGAGGGCGGGGGAAATGTTCCGGTCCAGCTGGCGATCGCGAAGCGTCTGGTCGCTCGCGGACACGCGGCGCACGTTCTCGCGGATGCGCCGCTTCGCGAGCAAGCGCTCGCCGCGGGGTGCACGTTCGCGACGTTTCCCACCGCGCCGGCGCAGAACTTCCGTGATCGCGAAGCCGACCGCGTGCGTGACTGGTCGATCGCCAATCCGATGAAGCAGCTCGCACGCGTCGCCAGCGAGCTCGTGTTCGGACCTGCCGAGCGTTACGCGCGCGACGTGCTCGCGGAGATCGAGCGGCATCCCACCGACGCGATCGCCGTCGACTGTCTGCTGTTCGGCGCGATGGTGGGAGCGGAACGGTCGGGACTACCGACCGCGCAGCTGCATCACATCCCGTTCTCGTGGCCCACGCGTGGCGTGCCGCCGTTCGGCCTCGGGCTGCACCCCGCGCGCGGTCCTCTCGGCCGCTTCCGCGACCGCATGCTCGGCGCGATCACGACCCGCACGTTCGAGCGCAACGGTCTGCCGCCCGTGAATGCCGCGCGGGTCGCGCTCGGGATGCAGCCGCTCGCGAGTGTGTTCGAACAGGCCAAGCGTCAGGACCGCGTACTCGTGCTGACCTCGAAGCGCTTTGACTTCGCAGGACACGTCGAGCTACCGGCGAACGTCGTCCATGTCGGGCCGCAGCTCGATGATCCGGCGTGGGTCGCGCCGTGGACCTCGCCGTGGACAGCGGACGATCAGCGGCCACTCGTCCTGGTCGCTCTCGGGTCGACGTTCCAGAACCAGGGCTCGATCACCCAGCGCGTGATCGACGCGCTCGGATCCCTTCCGGTACGCGGCCTCGTCACGCTCGGCGGTGTGCTGTCTCCGAGCGACTTCGTGCTGCCGCCCAACGTGAGCGCGGTCGGATCCGCGCCGCACCAAACCGTCATGCCGCTCGCGCGCGCCGTCGTCGCGCACGGTGGACACGGCACCGTGATGAAGGCGCTGTCGTATGGCAAGCCCCTGCTCTGCGTGCCCCTCGGCCGCGATCAGGCAGACAACGCGGCGCGCGTCGAGGTCGCCGGCGCGGGGCTGCGGGCGAGCGCGAAGGCGAGCGCGTCGACGCTTCGCACCGCCATCGTGCGGCTGATCGATGAGCCCTCCTACGCCGAGCGTGCGAAGGAGATGGCCGATGACATCGCGAGAGACGTCGCCGCGGATCGTGCGGTCGCCGAGCTCGAGAGTCTCCCCCGCTCGACGGGGCGCCGCCTGCCGGTGCTCGCGACGCTCGCCGATACGGTGTGCCCGTAGCGTCGGCTCAAGGCGGGCAGCCCGGCGCGCCGGTGGGCTGACCGTTCTGCACGCACGGCGCACACTTGTTGTTCGCGGCACAGTTGCCGCGAGAGAGGGCGATGCCCTGGATGCCGAAGTCGAGGCAGTCGGAGAGGCAGACGCCGGCGTAGCTGCCGAGGATGATGCTGTTCGCGTTGCACGTCGGGAACGGTCCGTCGTTGAGGATCTGCGTCGGCACGCAGAGCTCCGCGGTCATGCAGCTGTCTTGCTCGAGGTTCTCCTCCTGCGCATCGGGGATCGCGGCCGAGGGCACGCACTTCGCGCGCGCCGAGCAGCAGCTCGCGAACGTCTTCGCCGGCTGCGTCGGACCAACATCGCACGACAGGTTGCACGCGCCGGTCGAGGTCCCGTCGATCGGGTTGTAGCAAGGCGTGCAGAGCTCGTTCGCGCCGCACGTCGCCTGCGGCAGGAGATCCTCCTGGCCAGCGACCGCAGGCAGCACGCGCGACAGGCAGCGTCCCTCGGCGCCGGCGACGCTGGTGCACGACGCGGGCGTGAACTTGCCGCCGGTCTTGATGAACACGTCGGGCACGCAGAGCTTCGCGGGATCGGTGCACTTCGCGAGCTGCGCGGACTGCGCCGGATCGGTGATCAGCGCGGCATCGAGGCAGTGCGCATCGGCGCCGCAGGACGTGAGCGCGGTCGGATCGATCACCGGCGCGCAGCTCGCCTCGTAGTTACATGTACTCGGATCATCACACGCCGCGCTCGGCGGCGGGTTGGTGCCCCCGCCCTCGCCGACGCACGTCGCGAGCTCGAGCAGATCGCACGCTCCGGTCGGCATGTTGTCGAGCGGGCTGATGCACGGCACGCACAGCTCGTCGGCACCGGTGCAGGTGTCGGCGCGCAGGAGGCCGGCGTTCTCAGCGACCTGCGGGATGCAGCGCGAGAGGCACACGCCGCTACCGCCGAACGCGGTGCACGTGGCGGGCGGCTCGGCTGCGCCAGTCTTGAGGAAGCTATCCGGCATGCACGAGCTCCCCGAGTCACATGCCTCGAGGAAGCCCCTCAGCTCCGCGGGCATCTTGTCGTTCGGCAGGCAGTGGGCCTGGCCCTGTTCCGCCGCGCAGCACGACGGCATCGCGGTCAGCGCGGCGCCGGTGATCGGCTTGCCGAGCGGCCCCTCGCAGACTTCCCCGGTGGTCGTCCCGTCTCCGATCGTTCCGATCTCGCAGCCGCCGACGAAGACGAGCACTGCCACTACCCGGGTGAGGCGCATGGCTGGAGTAGGTTTCACGATCCGTTCCAGCGGTTTACGGGCGATTCCCGGCCGCAACTGGGCATTCGTGCGCAACTTGCGCGGGGCTCTATTCGGACCCTCGGGTGGGGCCGGCCTCCCTCGATGTCAGCGGGTTTGACTTGCGGCCCAGTCGATCACCGCCTGGGCGGCGCCGGGTTTGGCCAGCGACTTCATCGCCGCGCCCATCTTCGCGCGCACGCCGGCGTCGGCGACCAGGGGGCGCAGCGCCTCGAGCAGCTTGTCGGCGGTGAGCTCGGACTGCCGGAACATCAGCGCGGCGCCGGCGGTGGCCATCTCGCGCGCGTTGATCTCCTGGTGGTTGTCGGCGGCGAACGGGTACGGGATGAAGATCGCCGGCTTCCCCGCGATGGCGAGCTCGGCGACCGTGGTCGCTCCCGCACGGCCGATCACGACGTCGGCGGCGAGGTACGTCGACGCCATGTCCTTGATGAACGCGCGGCAATCCGCGATCACGCCGGCATCGGCGTAGAGCTTCTGCGTCGCCTCGAGGCCCTTCTCACCGGTCTGATGCGTGATCGTGATGCCCTGCGGAGTTTCCGCCGCGATCCGGATCAACGCGTGCGCCGCGAGCTCGTTGACCGCGACGGCGCCGAGCGAGCCGCCGGAGACGAGAACATGCACGCGTTCTCCCGCCGGCGGCGGCGCGGCGAGCAGTCGCTGCACGAGCTCTCGCCGCACGGGGTTGCCGGTCAGGTGGATCTTCTTCGGCGTGAAGAACCGCCGGCTCTCCTCGAACGACAGGAACACCGCGCGCACCATGCGGCCGAGGATCTTGTTCGTCAGGCCGGGGATCGAATTCTGCTCGCAGATCGCGGTCGGGATCCCGCGCAGCTTCGCCATCATGACGATCGGGCCCGACGCGTAGCCGCCGACACCGATCACCGCATCGGGCTTGAACTTCCTCAGGATCCGCCGCGCCTGCCACAACGCTCGAGGGAGCCGGAACAGTCCGCGCGCTGCGCCGAGCGCACCGACGGTCTTCAGGCCCGACACCTCGATCAGCTCGAGCTGCCAGCCGAGATCGGGGAGCACGCGCGCCTCGATGCCGCGCTTCGTGCCGACGAACAGCACCGGTGCCTCGGGCTCTCGCGCGCGCAGCTCCTCGGCGACCGCGACGCCGGGGAATAGATGCCCGCCGGTGCCGCCGCCCGCGATCAGGAGGCGCATGCGGGCGAGCTCGGGCGATTCGTCAGGACGCGGACGCGCACTCTCTTACGACGCGCGAGCTCGCGCCCTTGTTCCGTCGTCACGGTCTTTCGCTCGGGCCGGCGACCGACGTTGAGCAAGAGGCCGATGAAGAACATCGTGATCACGAGCGAGGAGCCGCCGTAGCTGACGAGCGGCAGCGTGATGCCTTTGTTCGGCACGATACCGAGCACCACGCCCACGTTGAACAGCACCTGCACGCCGAACATGATCGTGATGCCGAACGCGAGGTAGCCGCCGAACACGTCACGCGCGCCGAGCGCCGCGCGGATGCCACGCCACATCAGGAGGCCGAACATCACCAACACGAACGCCACGCCGATGAAGCCCATCTCCTCGCCGATCGTGGCGAGCACGAAGTCGTTGTGCCCTTCGGGCAGGTACCCGAGCGACTGGTGGCCATCGCCGAGGCCGGCGCCCCACATGCCGCCGGATCCCATCGCGAGCCGCGCCTGGAGGAACTGATAGGCTTGACCGCTCGCGTACGCCTCGGGGTTGAAGAACGCGAGCACGCGCTGCAACCGCCACGGCGTGCCGACGACGAAGTGATACGCGATCGGCGCTGCGCCGAGCACCGCGAGCATGATGTACGAGACGCGCGTGCCGGCCATGAACAGCATGCCGAGCGTCGTCGCGCCGAGGACGATCGACGAGCCGAGGTCCGGCTGCTTGAGCAGCAGCACCATCATGATGCCGCACACCACGAGGTGCGGAACGAACCCGACGGTGAACGTCTTCACGCGATCGGCCTTGCGGCCGAGCGAGTACGCCAGGTAGGTGACGAGCCCGAGCTTCGCGATCTCGACCGGCTGGAACGTCATCGGTCCGAGCGGGATCCAGCGCGACGCTCCGTTGCGCGCCGGCGCGAACAGCGCGAGGCCGAGCAAGGCGATCGAGAGCAGCAGGAGCGGATACGTCAGCTGACGCAGGCGGCGATAGTCCACCCGCGCGCCGATCCACATCGCGAAGCCGCCGATCGCGACGAACGCGAGCTGCCGCTCGAGGAAGTACATCGAGTCGTGATAGCGAGTCAGGCCGTCGGCCGCGGTAGACGAGTAGATCGCGATCGTGCCCATGCCCATGAGCCCCAGCACGGCGACGAGCAGCCACAGATCGAACGCACGCTCGGGCAGCGCCGCGCTCGGGTGCTGGACCGCGATCACCTGCGCGGCGGCCGGCAGCGTCGGATCGATCACCGGCTCCGCCGCCTGCTTGCGCTCGCGGAGCTTTCGAACCGCCGTGCCGATCAGCCGCGCGATCCGCGACGGCTGACGATCCGGGCTGGGCCGTACGGGCATCGGGTCATCCTCGTCACAGCGTCGGTGAGGGGCCAGTTTTCTGCACGCCAGATCACACGAGCGTCACCGGGTCGCCCACCGCGATGTAGCCCGGTGTGGTCACCTCGGCCTCGAGCGCGATCTCGCCGCCGAACCGGCGATGGATGTCGAGCAGCGTGCGCCCGGGCCAGGCGCGCACCGCTTCGGTCGGGAGCGTGACGTGGCGACGCGGCCGCGCACATCCACGGCATGAACGACGCGGTCTCCAGGAATTCCCTGTGCGCCTAGTGCCGTGTGCCGCAGCTGTTCGCCCGCCATCGACTTCACCGGATAGCGCCAGATGGCGTCGAGCCGCAGTTCGCTCTCGGGCACGTCGCTTGCTCCTTACTCGTTCAGGAGAAAACCAATGAGCACCACCGCATGGATCGTTGTCGCCCTTCTCGTCTTCCTTCTCATCGGCGGAGGTGGCTACTTCTACCGCCGTTAGTCGACGCGCCACCAGGTCTGGCCGTCGTACGCCGCCCGGCGTTCGCACGAGTCCGAGACCTTGGTAAATCGAATACCGATCTTCGAGAGGACGATCTTGTAGACGCCCTCCTTGGTGCCGGATGACTCGGCACATTGACCCTTGCCGGCGATCAGCGTGAGCTGGTCGCCGGCAACTTTATAGGTACCGGTTTGGACCGGAGGCTCGATGTCGAACTGCATCCGGTTCTTCGCCACGCGGTAACTGCCGCTGGCGTCGAACCGGATCGCGGTCTCGCCGTCGGGCTTGTGCCGTTCGTAGACACCGGTGATCAGCTCGGTGTTCGGACGCTTCGGTGGGATGGGCTGCGCTGCGGGACACGCGGCGAGAAGCACCGCGAAGAGGGGCGTGACCTTCATTTGCGCTCGAGACGCCTCTTCTGCTGGAAGTAGGCGACCGCCGCGCAGATCGCTCCGAGGATGCCGACGCCTTGACCGACCTTCTGGCCCCGCGAGTACGGCTCGTCGCTGAGGTGGCCGTTGATGCCAAGGATCGAGATCGAGATGATCATGCCGATCAGCACGACCGCGCCGAACGTGATCACCGCGACACGCAAGGGGGAGCGCACCTGCCAATGTTCCCACGGGAGCCCTCGAAACCTATCGTCATTTCGGGAGCATCTTCACGGAAGTGATCTCTGGTAGAAAGCGTTCTTCCAGCAGGTCCCATGTTCCGCAAGCAAGACACCAAGATCCATTTCGTCGGCATCGGGGGCATGGGCATGTGCGGCATCGCGGAGGTGCTCGCCAACATGGGCTACCGCGTGTCGGGCTCCGACATGAACGACACCGAGATCACGCGGCACCTGTCGCAGATCGGCTGCACGGTCGTGCGCGGCCACCGCGCAGATAACCTGGGCGAAGCCGACGTGGTGGTCGTGTCGAGCGCGATCAAGGGCTACAACCCGGAGGTCGAGGCGGCTCGCGCGCGGCAGATCCCGGTGATCCCACGCGCCGAGATGCTCGGCGAGCTGATGCGGATGAAGTACGCGATCGCGGTCGCGGGCGCGCACGGCAAGACCACCTCGACCACGATGATGCACACCGTGCTGATGGCCGCGGGCTACGACCCGACCGCCGTGATCGGTGGGCGCGTCAACTCGCTCGGGCTCGCGAACGCACGCTGGGGCAAGAGCGACTACCTCGTCGCCGAGGCGGACGAGAGCGACGGCTCGTTCCTCACGCTGACGCCCACCGCGGCGATCGTGACGAACGTCGACCCCGAGCACCTCGATCACTACGTCACGTTCGACAACGTGAAGAAGGCGTTCACCGACTTCTGCAACCGGGTGCCGTTCTACGGGATGAGCGCGCTCTGCCTCGATAACCATGGCGTCGGCGAGATCCTCCCGAACCTGACGAAGCGGTTCACCACGTTCGGCATCACGTCACAGGCGACGTATCGCGCGCGCAACGTGCGGCCGGATGGCCTCGTCACGCGGTTCATGGCGTGGCGTCACGCGACGGAGCTCGGCGAGGTGGTGCTACCGATGCCCGGCAATCACAACGTGCTCAACGCGCTCGGCGTGCTCGCGATCTCGGACTTCATGGGCATCCCGTTCGAGACCTACGTGAAGGCTCTCGCGTCATTCGAGGGCGTCGCGCGCCGCTTCACGGTACGCGGTGAGGTCGGCGGCGTGACGATCGTCGACGATTTCGGGCACCACCCCGCCGAGGTCAAGGCGACGCTCGACGGCGCGCGCCGCTCGTTCCCGGGCCGCCGGATCATCGCGGCGTTCCAGCCGCACCGCTACACGCGCACGCGCGATCAGCTCGCCGAGTTCCCGCGCGCGTTCCACGACGCCGACAAGGTCGTGATGTGCGACATCGCCGCGGCCGGCGAGAAGCCGATCGAGGGAGTGACGAGCGAGGCGCTCGTGAAGCTCGCGCGCGAGGCCGGTCACAAGGACATCACGTACGTGCCGAAGCGCGAGGACCTCGCGGCCTGGCTCGATCAGCAGGCGAAGCCGGGCGATCTGGTGATCACGCTCGGTGCCGGCAACATCCAGCTGACGTGCAACGAGATCATAGCGCTGCTCGAGAAGCGCCTCGGCGCGGCGACGAAGAAGAACCTCGTCAAGATCGACGAGTCGAGCGCCACGGTCGCGCGGTGAAGAGCGCGCTCGCGATAGCCGCAGCGCTCGTGCTCGGTGCCTGCAAGCAGGCGTCCGAACCGACGCCGGCGAGCGAGGTGCTCGCGAAGTCCCGCGCGCTCGCGGCGCAGCTCTGCGCGTGCAAGGACAAGGCATGCGCGACGCCGCTGCTCGCCGACTGGAACGAGATGTCGAAGCTGTTGCACGGCGCGACGTTCACGGAGGAGCAAGTCGAGGGCTTGACCACCGAGGACACGCGCGTCGAGCGGTGCATGGCCGCGCTCGCGAAGTGATGCGGGACGTCGTACTCGCCCAGCGCACCACCCTCGGGCTCGGCGGCCCGGCGCGCCGGTTCGCGAAGGCGGAGACGATCGATCAGCTCACCGACGCGCTCGCCTCTGCCGGCGATGATCCGGTGCTCGTGATCGGCGGTGGTTCGAACCTCGTCGTGCGCGACGGCGGCTGGCCCGGCCTCGCGATCCAGATCGCGATCCCCGGCGTCACGATCCGCGAGGGGGACGGCGATCACGCGATCGTCACCGCGTTCGCCGGCGTCGTGTGGGACGACCTCGTCGCGCAGATGGTCGACGCGAAGCTCTCCGGCGTGGAATGTCTGTCGGGCATCCCCGGCCTGGTCGGCGCGACGCCGATGCAGAACGTCGGGGCGTATGGCCAGGAGGTCGCCGACACGATCGTGCTCGTGCGCGTGCTCGATCGCCAGACCGGTGAGATCGAGTCGTTCGAGCCGGCCGCGTGCGGCTTCGCGTATCGCACGAGCGTGTTCAAGGGGAGCGAGCGCTGGGTGGTGCTGGAGGTCCGGTTCCGCCTCGCCCGCAGCAGCGAGAGCGCCCCGATCAGGTACGCGGAGCTGTCGCGTGCGCTCGGTGTTCCCGAGGGAGGTCGCGCGCCGCTCGCTCGCATGCGCGAGACCGTGATCGCGCTGCGGCGGGGCAAGGGCATGGTCGTCGATCCGGGCGATCCCGATTCGCGCAGCGCCGGGTCGTTCTTCATGAACCCGATCGTCGACGCGTCCACGCTCTCCGCGCTCGAAGCGAGGCTGCCCGCAGGCACCGCGCTTCCGAAGTGGGCCGCGCCCGACGGCAAGACGAAGCTCTCGGCAGGCTGGCTGATCGAGCGCGCCGGCTTCGTGAAGGGCACGTCGCGCGGCAACGTCGGGATCTCGAGCAAGCATGCGCTCGCGCTCGTCACCCGAAGCGGCGCCACGACGCGCGAGCTGCTCGCCCTCGCCGCGGAGATCCAGGCCGGCGTGAAAACGCAGCTCGGAATCGACCTCGTGCCCGAGCCCGTGATCGTCGGCGCCGATAAAGAGTAAAAGAGCGCATGTCGCATCCATTCGCCGGAAAGCGCGTCGCCGTTGTCATGGGCGGGCTCTCGGCCGAGCGCGAGGTCTCGCTCAACACCGGTGCCGGCGTGCTCGCCGCGCTGCAGGCCAAGCAGTGGGACGTCGTCGCGATCGACTGGCACACGGTCACCAGCATCGCGCAGCAGATCGAGACCTCGGGCGCGCAGGTCGTGTGGAACGCGCTGCACGGCACCTGGGGCGAGGATGGTGCGCTGCAGGGCCTCTGCGCGTGCCTTCGCATCCCGTGCACGGGCTCGGGAATCCTCCCGAGCGCGCTGGCGATGGACAAGGTCATGTCGAAGCGGATCTTCGAGAGCAAGGGCGTGCCGACGCCGCGCTGGCAGCTGTTGCCGCACGACGCACCAGCCGACGACGAGAGCGCGGTGGTTCGCGCGTTCGGCCTGCCCTGCGTGATCAAGCCCGCCAACGAGGGCAGCTCGGTCGGCGTCAGCGTCGTCGAGCGCGAGGACCAGATCACCGAGGCGCTCCTCGAGGCGAGGAAGTTTCACGGCCCGGTGCTCATCGAGGACTACATCGCGGGGACGGAGGTCTTCGTCGGCATCCTCAACGGCCGCGTGCTCGGCTCGGTCGAGGTGCGGCCCGCGACGAAGTTCTACGACTACGAGGCGAAGTACAAGCGCACCGATACCAAGTACCTCGTGCCGCCGGAGCTGCCCCAGTCCGTGATCGATCGAGCGCAGGAGCTGGCGCTCGCCGCGTACGACGCGCTCGGCTGCTCCGGTCACGCGCGGCCCGATCTGCGCATCACTCACGCCGGCGAGCCGTACGTGCTCGAGGTCAACACGCTGCCCGGGATGACCGCGACGAGCCTGCTGCCGAAGATCGCGAAGTCGGTCGGGATGGACTACGCCACGCTGTGTGAGGAGATCCTCGCGAGCGCGACGACCGTCTGATCGAGCTCAGTGATGCCCTAGCTCCTCCGCGATCCCTGCGAACACGCCGAACAAGGGCATCGTCAACGCGAGCTCGATTCCAAGCGACCAACCGGAGCGTCCGGCCTCGTCGGTCACGAACGCACTCGTCGCGTACAGCGCGAATGCGCCGGGGCCATACCTGTACGAGAGCACCGTGCCGCCCGGACCGAGCGCGATCTCGGTCGTGCGGACACCTCCGTCGCGACCATGGAGCACCCTGCCGACCACCGCGAAGCTGCCGTAGCCGTCTTCACGGTCAGCCGTCGACGGTTTCAGGGCGATCGCGAGCTCGCCGCCGGCGCTGAAGCTGGGCGAATCCCCGTCTAGCCTCAGCGAGCCGAGCGCGGTCAACGTTCCGTAACGGGCCCCCCAGCCGGCTCCGCCCGTGATCCGGAAGACGCCACCGCCGGGGCGTGGAGCCGGTGACGCGCGCATCGAGCGAGCGCCGCCGGCGCCCCACCCGACGGTGCAGCCGCCGAGCAGCGAGAGAACGAGACATAGACACGATGCGAGGACGAAGAAGCGTGGCATCGCGCTGGAACATGCCGGCGCCGAGCCGACGCGAGATCGCGGTTCACGCGATGTTCACTCGTTGCACGTCATCTCGTGCGTCCTTTTCCGCGTCTTGCCATCGAGCTGCCGCACGGACATCGCGAGAACCGCGATGCGAATCATGACGAGAACGTCGTGAGGCCGCCAGGAGCTCCCTCGCGTGTTCACGGGAAGCTCACGTCATTTCTTGCAGCTGATCTCGACGACCTTCGACCAGGTCTTGCCCTTGTCGAGGGAGACCTCGCCGGAGAACTTGAGCGACTTCGGATCCGCGATATCGAAGTGCTCGCGAACCTGCGCGCCAACGCTCCCGCCGGTCATCACGTCGAGGTTGAAGGCCAGCTTGCCGTCCTTGATCGGGTCGGCGCTGCCGATCATCTGCTGGCCGAAGCCGCCGAACTCGGCGCGGCGCCACTTCTTGCCGTCGTAGGTCATGAAGGCCTCGGACCTCGACTTCACCTTGCCGACCCTGGACTCGGTGCTCTCGCGGATGAAGTAGCCATCGAGGTCGGCCTTGAACTTGAGGACCGCCGTGGTCGCGAGCATCTCTGGCTCGCCGGGCGCCCGCGCGTTGCCCGTACACTTCCAGGTCCCCGTCACGATCTTCGCGAGGTCCGTGACGTCCTGCGGGACCTTGGGATCGGCGTGGACAACGCCACCGATCATCAGGACGAGCAGGACCGACTTCATTCCGGCACTATACGTGGAAACCTGTGACCCGTTCGTGAGTCCCATGGAAGTGACCCTGCGCTGCTCGCTCGTGGCCCTCGTGCTCGCGGCGTGCGGTCGCACGCCCAAGCCCGCCGCCGTGACAGGTCCGGTCGCTCCGGCACCACCCACCGACGCCGCCGAAACGCGCCCGCCGGATCCGGATCTGAACCGCACGCCGCCGAAGCCGCTGCTCTCGATCGACTGGGCGACCGTCCCGCTCGCGACCGAGGCCGACGCGAACGCCGTGTGGAAGCAGATCGCTCCGACCGGCGACGACTGGGAAGCGAAGCTCGACGAGATCCCGGTCGCGAAGGCCGGCCCGCTCGCGATCGCGCTGCTGCGCGGTGGCAACTTCACGTGCGTCCCGCCGCAGCCTCCGCGCGACTGCGCCGGACTCGTGCTCGATGTCGATGACCCTACCCCGACCGCAACGATGGCGGACCCGTGCCTGCGCCGGCTGCTCGCGCTGTGGTCGATCGGAGCGCTCGAGGAGGCCGACCTGCCGCAGGTGATCGATGCCCTGAAGGCGGTCGCCGCGATCCCACCACCGGAGTCGCAGCTCGTCGCCGCGGCGATCCAGGCCGTGCCCGAGTCCGATCACGACCGGCGCCTCGAGCTGCTGTCGATCGCGTTCAAGGCCGGGCAGCGCGATCTCGCGAACGGGCATGTCGGCATGCTGGACGAGGCACACCTGATCACGGCCGTGCAGAAGCACCACCTCGATGGCGCGCTCGACGCGCTCTCGGCGGAGAGCCACCGCAAGGTGTTCCTCGCGGCGATCACCGATGAAGCGCTCGCCCCCAAGGCCCGCGCCGAGGCGATCTCCGAGCTGGTCGCTGCGGATGACAAGCTCGCCCCCGACGCGAAGACCGCGCTCGTCACCGCGACGAGGTCCAAGGACTGCTACGTCGCCGCGCAGGCCGCCCGCTCGCTCGAGGTCCGCGGCGACAAGCGGTTCGTCCCGCGCCGGCCGCGAACGAGGTCGCCCGACGTGATGATGCGAGCGCTGTGCGTGCTCGCGAGCTACGAGCGCCTCCAGCCCAACGACGAGAGCTCGCTGCTGCCCTCGTTCGTGCCGCCGAAGGGGCTCGAGTACGTGAAGGTGCTGTTCGATCCGCTCTCGGAGACCGACACCGATGGCGATGGCGATCCGCGCACCGAGCGCAGCGTGAACTTGATCCCGAAGGCGGACGTGCTCGTCCCGGAGGTCGACGACATGATCCGCGCGTTCCGTCGCTGCAAGGGCACGACCTGCAGCTCCGACGAACGCGACTTCCGGTTCGGCTTCAAGGCGGTGTCCGGAGAGCTCTGGTTCGCATCGATCGATCTCGTCGATCGTCCGCCGTGCCCAGGTCGATAACGCCAGCGATTCTCGATCCTTGCCCTGCTGTCATGGATCTTCTTCACGGCTATGGCACCATTTGATCCGTGACGCGCTGGATGCTCGCCCTGTTGATCGCCGTGTTCGCCGCGTCCTCCGTGGGTGATGCCGAGGCGCAGGCATTCAAGCCGAAGAAGACACCCGCGAAGGGCAGCGCCGCGAAGAAGGCGCCAGCACCCGCCGCGAAGAAGGCCGCCGCTCCGCGCCGCGTGGTGACGTCGAAGAAGGCGGCCAAGAAACGTCCGAATCGCGCCGCGGAGAGCGGTCGCGCCGATGATCTGACGCCGGACGAAGGCGCGCCTTCGTCCAAGACGACGAGGGACGATGACTACGTGCTGATCGAAGACGACGACGAGTAGCGAACGACGAAGCGTTCAGCTCGATGACGGACGTCGAGCGAGACCGAGCGATCCGGCGCGAGTCGGAGCGCACGCCCGGACCGCAGCGATGGCCCGTGGTGGTTCCACGGGCCGAGCGAGGACCGGACGTACGCTCCGAATCGCCCGGAGCGCGACGGTCGCAGCCGACGGGCACGCTTGTTCAGGTCGGATACGCAGCACGCGCGTCGTCGGAAACCGAAGTGATCCGGAGCGGGTCAAAAAATTGCCCGGGTGATCCACGCGTGCGTATTTGCAGAGCATGGATCGATCCCGCCGTGGGGGGAGCAGCGAGAGGACTGTCCCCGCTGAATCCCGGCTGACCGTTCGCGGGAAGAAGAACCGCAAGCGGCCGGGATCGGTGTGGTCGCGCTTGCCGCGGCCCAAGACGATCGTCGATGCGTGCGGCCGCGCGGTCCGTCGGTCGTTGCCGGCGCTCGCCGCGACCGCAGGGATCACCGTGATCGGCGCTGGTCTGTGGGCCGGCTATCGGTTCGTGACGACCTCGGAGCGGTTCGCGATCACCTCGATCGAGGTTCATGGCGAGACGCACCTGACCGACGATCAGATCCGCGCGTCCCTGCCGGTGAAGCTCGGCGACAACGTGTTCGCGACGAACCTCGGCAAGGTCGCCGCCGCGACGCGCGCGCTGCCCTGGATCGCCTCCGCCGAGGTCCACCGCGTCCTGCCGCATACCCTCGTCGTCGAGGTCCGCGAGCACGCACCCGTCGCGATCGTCGAGCTCGGCGAGCTCTACCTCGTCGACGCCGCCGGCCACCCGTTCAAGCGCGCCCAGCTCGAGGCCGGCGACGGTGCCGACCTGCCCGTGATCACCGGGCTCGAGCGCGCGGTCTACGAGGCTGCCCCGGGGCCGACCGCTGCCACGATCGTCGCCGCGCTCGGCGCGCTCGCGACCTGGCGCGCGGAGCCGGACCGCCCCGAGATCGGCGAGCTCCACCTCGACGCCCACCACGCACTCACGCTGCGCACCTACGAGCACGCGACCGCGATCCAGCTCGGCCAGCTCGGCCCGGAGCTGCCGGCGCGCATGCGCACGTTCGACGCCGCGTGGGCAGAGCTCTCCGAGCCCGAACGCCTCCGCGCCCGCGCGATCCACGTCGACGCGCGCATCGATCAAGTCACCGTCGCACTGAACACGAAGGACTAGAAGCACCACATGGCAAAGCCCAAGAGCAGCGAGATCATCGTCGGACTCGACATCGGCACCACCAAGATCGCCTGCATCGTCGGCGAGGTGACCGAGGACGGCGTCGACATCATCGGCATCGGGACGTCGCCGTCGAAGGGAATGCGCCGTGGCAACGTGGTGAACATCGACGCCACCGTGCAGTCGATCCGTGCCGCGGTCGACGAGGCCGAGAACATGGCCGGTTGCGAGATCTCGAGCGTGTACGCGGCGATCTCCGGACCGAATGTCCGCGGCATCAACAACAACGGCATCGTCGCGATCAAGGACAAGGAGATCCGCGCGAGCGACATCGCCCGCGTCCTCGAGCAGGCGAAGGCCGTCGCGATCCCGATGGATCGTGAGGTGCTCCACGTGCTGCCGCAGCAGTACCTCGTCGACGATCAGGACGGCATCCGCGATCCGCTCGGCATGGCCGGGGTGCGGCTCGAGGCAAAGGTGCACATCGTGACCTCGCTCGTGTCCTCGGTGCAGAACGTCATCCGCTGCGCAAATCGCTGCAACCTGCAGGTCGCCGACATCGTGCTCGAGTCGCTCGCCGCATCGCAGGCCTGCCTCGAGGATGACGAGAAGGAGCTCGGCGTCGCGCTCGTCGACATCGGCGGCGGCACCTGCGACATCATGATCTACGCCGACGGCGCGATCGTGCACACCAGCGTGATCGAGCTCGGTGGCGAGCGCGTCACGAACGACATCGCGACGCTGCTCCGCACGCCGCTCGAGGCCGCCGAGAAGCTGAAGCGCAAGTATGGCTGCGCATGGCGCGAGCTCGTCGACAACGGCGAGATGATGGAGGTCCCGTCGACCGGCGGCCGCGGTGCGCGCACGATGCCGCGGCACAAGCTCGCCGAGGTGATCGAGCCGCGGATCGAGGAGATCTTCGAGTACGTGAAGAAGGACCTGGTGCGGTCCGGCTACTACGACGCGCTCGCGGCTGGCGTGGTGCTGACGGGCGGCGCGACCGTGATGGAGGGCGTCGCCGAGATCGCCGAGCAGGTCCTCAACGTGCCCACCCGGCGCGCGGCGCCGACGAAGATCGGTGGCCTCGTCGATGTGGTCCGCTCGCCGAGCTACTCGACCGGCGTCGGCCTCGTGATGTTCGGCGCCCAGCAGGGCAAGAGCGTGCAGCTTCCCGCTCGCGGTGAGGATCGCCCCGGCATGTTCAAGCGGGCCTGGAGCCGCCTCGCGGAGATGTTCTGATGGCTGACTCGCGGTCCCTGCTGCGCCCGCACCAGCTGCTCGCGCTCGTGAAGGAGCTGCGCAAGGTGGAGGGTGCCGAGCCGGTCGATCCCGAGCAGCAGCCGCTCGAGGTGGTCGATGGCGTCGAGGTGTTCGAGCGCGAGCACACGTCGGGTTCCGTCCTCGGCGGCTGATCGTGGACGTTCGTGTATGGTCGGCGGATGCTGCGTGCGTCGCTGATCCTCGGGCTGGTGGCAGTCGTGTCGCGCGCGAACGCGGGACCGGGTCCATGGACGCTACCGATGGGGCCGGAGTGGAAGGACATCACCGCCGAGGCGATGACCGATCCCGCCATCGCGGCAGCCGCAAAGGCCGTTCGCGACAAGGGCGGCACGTTCGACGCAAAAGCCTACAACGATGACGCCAACGTGCTGTTCATCGCGGTGATCGACGTGCCCGACATCGGGCACACGATGGCCGAGCTGAAGGCGTTCGAGTCGAGCGCCCATCGACGCGCGAACGAGGCCGGCAAGCCGCTGGACTACCGGCCCGAGCGCACGGACCTGACGCTCGGGTCCACGGAGCTCGTACAGGGTCCGGACTCGACGATCCATACGCGGCGGATCGCCGGGTTCGTCAAAGGAGCCGGCCTTCGCGCGGTGACGTTCAACTGCTACGGCGAGACGCCGCGGTGCGAGCTGCTGCTCGCGTCGGCATCGCTCGACACCTCGGCGTTCGTCAAGCTCTCGACGATCGACGCGTCGCCCAAGGAGCCCAAGCTACGGCTGATGTTCGTGGTCGCGTGCTCCGTCGTCGTCCTCCTGCTGGTCGCCGCGTACGTGATCATGAAACGCCGCCGTTCTGCGGCAGCCTGATCGTGTAGGGTCGCGCCATGGCGCGCTGGTGGACGATCACGATCCCTTCCGGGTACACGGACGTCACGGAGGAGGCGAAGCAGGCGCCGCAGATGGCGCAGGTGCTCCAGAAGACGCGCGAGAAGGGCGGCGTCCTCGAGATGCAGCTCCACCAGAGCGCGGACGGCGAGAACCTGATCGTCCTCGACAGCACGTTCCGCGACATGCCGGTGACGAAGGCCACGCTCGACGGCTTCGAGGAGGGCGCGCGCGGCACCTCGTTCGGCACGGGGCGGCAGCTCACGTATCACATCGACTACACGCCGACGATGGTGGTCGGGACGCAGCAGACGAGCGCGCCCGACGGCACGATCGTCTGGCACAAGCGGTGGACGGGCTTTGGCAAGGACGAGCAACTGAAGAGCCTCGCGATCGGCTGCACCGGCACGAAGGAGACGTGCCAGCCGATCTTCGACTCGGTCATCGTCGAGCCGTTCCAGTTCAAGGCCGTCGCCTCGCTCGCGAAGGGCAGCTCCGGCGGCGGCGATGACACGGCGTACAAGATCGGTCAGGCCGTCGGCGTGGGCCTCGTGTGCGCGATCGTGCTCGCGCTCGTCGCGCGGAGCCGCAAGAAGTCAGCGGCAAACCGGTAGCGGCGCGCCGGCGTACACGGTCGCGGTCGCCGGATCGATCTGCATCGTGCCCGCGGGCTTCTCGAGCACGACGAACACGCGATCGAACCAGGGCAACACCATCGCGACGGTGCCGGGCATCGTGAACGTGCCGGCGCGCTTCAGGGCGACCGGATCGGCGACCTGGACCTTGGTGCCCTGGTATGCGACGACAGCGCCGGGCTCGATCACGTCGAGCCGATCCCCGGGGGAGCCGACCGGAATCGACTGACCGGTCTCGGTGTTCCGCAGCGTCCACTGGCCGGAGGGATCTCGGGCCACCACCCGGCCGGTTCCGACCTGGCGGTCCTGCTGGACCTGGGGCGGTGGGCGCGGAGGGGTGGTCGTCGTCGGAGCGGTCGGTTTGCCGTCGCGATCGAGGATCACGCACGTGGCCTCGACACAGACGATCGCCTTGCCATTCGAGATCACGCCGTAGGCAGATCCCTGGGCGGGCACGCAGAGCTCGGTGGGGGGATCTGCTCTCTTCGACGAGCACGAGCACCCGACGAGGAACACGATGATCGCGGCACGAGCTGTGCTCATCGAACCCACATCTTCCGTCGAAAAATGCGCGAACGGCTCAGCTTCGCAACAAAAAGTTGCCCGGGTGATCCGCGCCCTTTCATATGGGGCCATGGCACTCATCGAATTCGACGACGTCAGTCACGCGAAGATCCTCGTCATCGGTGTCGGCGGCGGCGGAGGCAACGCGGTCAACACGATGATCAGCGGCAACCTCGACGGCGTCGAGTTCGTGGTGGCGAACACCGACCTCCAGGCCCTCGAGGCCAACATGGCGCCTCACAAGATCCCGCTGGGCAGCTCGCTCACGAAGGGGCTGGGTGCCGGCGCGAACCCCGAGGTGGGTCGCCGCTCGGCCGAGGAGAGCATGCAGCAGATCGCCGACCTCATCTCGGGCGCCGACATGGTGTTCGTGACGGCGGGCATGGGCGGCGGCACGGGCACCGGCGCGGCGCCGGTGATCGCGCAGATCGCCCGCGACTGTGGTGCGCTGACGGTCGGCGTCGTGACGAAGCCGTTCGGCTTCGAAGGCAAGAAGCGCGCGCGCCAGGCCGTCGAAGGCATCGAGCGTCTGTCGGCCTCGGTCGACACGCTGCTCGTCATTCCGAACAACCGCCTGCTCGCCCTCGTCGGCGCGCAGACGTCGATGGTCGAGGCATTCCGCAAGGCGGATTCCGTGCTGCTCAACGCGGTGCAGGGCATCAGCGATCTGATGACGGTCCCCGGTCTCGTCAACGTCGACTTCGCCGACGTGCGTACGATCATGAAGGACATGGGCCGCGCGCTCATGGGCTCGGGAATCGGCACCGGCAAGCGCCGCGCGCAGGAAGCCGCGGAGATGGCGATCAGCTCGCCGCTCCTCGAGGACGTCAACATCGAGGGCGCGACGGGCATCCTGATCAACATCACCGGCGGCCCGGACCTCACGCTGCACGAGGTCAACGAGGCGTCGTCGCTGATCGAGGCCGCGGCGCACGAGGACGCGAACATCATCTTCGGCTCGGTGATCGATCCGAACCTGACCGAGGAGATCCGGATCACCGTGATCGCCACCGGCTTCGACCGCGAGGCGAAGACGCAGATGCTGGTGCCCGAGCCGACGAAGACGCCGGTACAGTCCGCGCCGACCGGTGGCCGCCGCCTCAGCGCCGCGCAGATCATCCTGCCGTACGACGTGTCGACGCAGGTCACGAAGGAGTACCCGGCTCCGCGCCCGCCGGTGCGGCAGTCCGCGCAGGTCGTCGCCGACGAGCCCGACATCGACGTGACGTGGGACGAGCGCGAGGGCATGCACGAGCAGAGCGAGGTCGAGCGCGCGCTCGCCGAGCTCTCGAAGCCGATCCCCGAGGACGCCGCTCGCATGGCGTCTGGATCCGGACCCGCGCCGTCGAACGGCGAGGTGCTGGTCCAGCCCGAGCGCAAGCGCGCGCAGTCGCGGCCGAGCATGAAGGCCGTGCTCTCCGGCGAGATCGATACCGACAACGAGCTCGACGTGCCGGCGTTCATCCGCCGCCACGGCGCTCATCAATAGGTTCGTGCTCGGCGCCACCCGGCGCGCGCATCACCCGGTGCGGAGCAGGTGATTTAAGACTCTCCCTAGCGCTGACCTCACCTCAGCGGCGATTCAAGAGGCCCCGATCCTGGGGCCTCGATCGTTTTCGGGGGTATCTCTAGGCGCATGAAGATCACGCTCCTCGCGCTCCTCTGCATGACCACCGCCGCCGTGGCGCAGCCCGCCGACAAGAAGCCGGCGGTGAAGGTGAAGACGATCGTCACCTGGTACGGCCACGCGGCGTTCAAGATCGAGACGCCGGGCGGCAAGACGATCCTCGTCGATCCGTGGCTCACGAATCCGACGAACCCGACCGGCAAAGACGACGTGAAGGCGGTGAAGGCCGACCTGATCCTGGTCACGCACGGGCACTTCGATCACATCGGTGATGCGACCGAGATCGCGAAGCGCACGAAGGCGAAGCTCGTGGCGACGTTCGATCTCGGCAACGCGCTCGTCGGCAGCGGCTACCCGAAGGATCAGTTCGGCTTCGATACCGGCGGCAACTTCGGCGGAACGATCACCGCGCTCGACGGCGAGGTCGCGGTCACGTTTGTTCCTGCGGTGCACTCGAGCACGCTCGGCGAGGCGCCGAACACGAAGCCCGGCGGAAACCCCGGCGGCTTCGTCATCGCCGTCAAGAACGGCCCGACGCTCTATCACACGGGCGACACCGACGTGTTCGGCGACATGGCGCAGATCGGAAAGTTCGCGAAGATCGATCTGATGCTCGCCTGCATTGGCGACCACTTCACGATGGGTCCCGACCGCGCGGCGGAGGCGGTGAAGCTCGTGAAGCCGAAGCAGGTCGTGCCGATGCACTTCGGCACGTTCCCGGTGCTCAAGGGAACGCCCGCGGACTTCGCGAAGGCGGTGAAGAAGGCGGGCGCGGCCGCGAAGATCGTCGAGCTGAAGATCGGAACGTCGATCACGCTGTGACACAGAGGCTGTGGTAGGACGAGGCCATGCGCATCTTCGCCGTCTCTGCCGCTCTGATCGTCGGTCTCATCGCGTGCTCCGGTCCTTCGAAGAAGAAGACCGAGATCGGCGCCACGGAAGGGTCCGATCAGGCCGGTGAGACCTGCTGCTGCAAGTCCAACCCGATCGCCGCCAATGACGGCCAGCCGATCTACGAGGTCGGCAACCGGATGGAGTGCTCGTCGAAGCAGGGCGAGTGCGTGCCCGACGTGCAGTGCGCGCAGGCCGCGCAGCCCGAGTAAGGGGCGAGAGGTGCGGCCCAGCGCGGCGCGAGACCGAGCGGCGCGAGGCGGATCGGGGCGCACGCCCGGAAGCGGAGCGAGAGCGCGTCCTTGCTGGACGCGCCGAGTGAGAACCGGCCGTACGCCACGAGTTGGCCCCTGCGAGCGGCGAAGCTGCGAGCTGCAACCACGTCGCTGCGCGGAGCGCGACGGTCGCAGCCGACGGACTGGTGAATGATCCGGGCTAGCACTGACCGCGCGCGCAACCGCAGCGAA
>JACCRC010000554.1 GCA_013813765.1 Deltaproteobacteria bacterium
GGCACATCTCGCCGACCATGACCTGGCGCCCGGACGGGGTGCCGGTGCGCGGCAGTTGCGGCTTGCCGATCGGACCCGGTTCGGACGGGGGTGTCGGCGGGCGGACGGTGGGTGGGCAGCCGGTCCCGGCGATCGCGAGCACGAGCCAGGCAACGCGATGCGCCGCAACACGGTCAGTAGGCATCGACATCAACCATAACCTCCGGAATCTAGACGCGCCTGCTTCGTGACTTCGTTGCCTGGCGCGTTTGACCCGGCGCAAATGGCCTGTCTATAGTCCGCCGCCTAAGCGGTCCCCGTAGATGCCCAAATCCCTCGTGCTTCCCATGCCTTATTCACGCGTTGTTGCCGGAATTCTGATCGCGGCCACGGGGATCGCGGAAGCCCAGATCTCTCCCGGTGGCGGCATGGGTCCCGGCATGGGCGGCGCCCAGCCAGCCGGCGAGGAGAAGAAGGACGGCGTGGCCGAGGCAGCACCGAAGGCCCCGGGCCTCCTGCCGACGACCCCCGCGCTCCCGGCACCCAAGGGCCGCCGGAAGCGGTGGAAGCTGTTCGAGATCGACGGCTACTTCCGCCTGCGCACCGACTGGTTCAAGAACTTCCACCTCGGCTTCCTCGACCGCGCCCGCGACGGCATGACCGATCTCGGCGGCGCCCCGTTCCCGCGCGCGCTCGGCTGTTACTCGTCCGCGATCAGTCATCCGTGCTCGAACCTGTCGAGCGCGAACATGCGCCTGCGCCTCGAGCCCACGATCAACCTCGACGAGGGCACCTCGATCCACATCCAGGCGGACGTGCTCGACAACCTCGTCCTCGGCTCGACGCCGACGAACACGGCGCTCAACGGCATCTACTCCGACATGAACCTCCCGCCGCTCGGCGCGTTCGGGAACACGCAGGCTCCGCCGACCGCCGGCGTGAACAGCGATCGCGATGCGATCACGATCAAGCGTGCGTGGGCCGAGGTCGCGGTGCCGCTCGGCATCCTCAAGTTCGGACGCCAGCCCAATCACTGGGGCATGGGCATGTTCTACAACGCCGGCGGTCACGACCCGATCTCCGGGAACTACGACCTCGACGGCGACTACGGTGACACCGTCGATCGCGTCAGCTTCTCCGCCCAGATCCCCGGCACGCAGCTGCGCGCGATGCTCGCCGCCGACTGGGGCCTCACCCGCCTCGTCTCGAACCAGACCTCCGCGAACAAGGGCCACGACGGTCACCCGTTCGATCTCGACGACTCCGACGACCAGGACGGCTGGGTCGGTGTGATCTCGAAGCTCGACTCGCCGCAGGAGTTCAAGGACACCGTCGACCGCGGTGACCTCGCGCTCAACTACGGCGTCTACTTCGAGTACAAGACGCAGGACTGGGACTACGACCTGAACAGCTTCACGCTCGGCGGCACGCCCGATCCCGCCGCGCGCTACGTGCCGCGCAGCATGACGACGTACACCCCCGACATCTGGGTCAAGCTCGGCTACGGCAAGTGGACGATCGAAGGCGAGTTCGCGGCGCAGCTCGGAAAGATCGAGCGCCTCGACGATCTCGGCCGCACGACCTCCGCTGATCTCCGCTCGTACGGCGGCGTCGGCCGCGTCAACTGGAAGGGCCTCGACGGCAAGCTCCGCATGGGCCTCGAGAGCGGCGTCGCCTCCGGCGATCAGTACGACAACACGCCGCAGGGCAGCACGAACATCGCGTACGCGAACCTCCTCGGCACCTGCCCGGTCGGCGCGTCGACCTGCCTCAAAAAGAGCACGCTTTCGCGCTTCATGTTCAACCGCGAGTACAAGGTCGACATGATCCTGTGGCGTCACCTCATCGGTGCCGTCACGAACGCCGGCTACGTGAAGCCGTACCTGTCCTACGACCTCACCAAGTCGATCGGGTTCAAGGTCGCGAACGTCACCTCGTTCGCGCTCAAGCCGGTCTCCACGCCCGGCAACTCGCGGATGTACGGCACCGAGTTCGATGCCGACATCGGTTACTCGAGCAACGGGTTCAACATCGGCTTCTCGTACGGCGTCCTGTTCCCGTTCGGCGCGATGGCTCACCCCGCTGACGAGATCGGTGGCCCGACGTTCGGCTACGGCACGGATCCCGACACCAACGCCTCGAACGTCGGCGATGCGGGCACGGCGCACACGATCCAGTCGCGCCTGACGCTCGTCTTCTAGACCGAGTGCTAGCCTTCACGGTGTGAAGCTCGCAGTCCTGTTGGTGGTGGCGGCCGTCTCGACGGCTGCACGTGCAGACGCGTGCCCGAAGACGAAGCGCCTCGTGTTCGACCCGCCCGGCGACCGGCACTCGCTGCCGCAGCTCACATGGGATGGCGCGCGCTATCAGGTCGTCGGCTATGACGGCCCGCCGACAAATCTGATCGCGACCACGTTCGACTTCGGGAAGTCCGCGCCCGCTCACGTCAGCGTCGGTGCCGGCGGCGTCGCGCAGACCGCGACCAGCGGCAAGGAGCTCGCGATCGCGTACCTCGGCACCGCCGCGACCGCGCCGCGCGAGCTGATCAAGGAGAGCAACCTCGAGTGGGTCATGGTCGACGGTCGACGCGCGCACTCACCCAGCGCGGGCCGCAACCAGTCGTTCTTCACCGTCGTCGATGCCGCGGGCAAGCCGCTCGTGAAACCGATCCCGCTCGGCGATCAGCGTGTCATGCACACCGCGCCGGGCGTCGCCGTCGCCTGGAATCCAAAGGCCAGCGAGTGGGGTGTCGTGTGGTCCGAGTTCAATCACCTCAAGTTCGGCCGGATCACGAAGGCGGGAAAGCTGGTGCAGACCACGCCCGTCGCGATCGACGGCTTCATCCACGCCTCGAGCCGCATGCTGTGGACCGGCACATCCTTCGCGTTCCTCGCGAGCACGCCGAAAGGTCTGATGCTGTACGAGGCCGGTGCTGCCGGCGTCCGCGGCACGCAGGTGAAGCTGCCGCAGACCACCATCATCGAGCCCGTGCTCGCGCTCTCCGGATCGACGTTCGCGATCGCCTACCGCACGACGCGCACCGGTGCGCCGGTGAAGGTCACCAGCCTCATCGCCTCCGACAAGGATCCGAAGAACCAGAGGTCGGCGCCGATGCGGCCGCCCGAGAACGACATCGTGACGCCCGAGATCCACGAGCTCTTGTTCGTCACGATGACCGGGGACAAGGTCAGCGCACCCGCGCTCGTCGCGAGCGCGACCCGCGGCCAGATCCTGAACACGCCCGTGATCCAGGCCGACGGCGCGCAGTATGTGATCGCCTACGCCGTGCGGCAGACGTCGAAGGTCGGCTTCGACAACCGCATGGTGGTCGCGCGTGTCGACCCTGCGGGGAAGCTCGCCGCGGGATATCCGAAGCGCATCGACGACGAGAACGTGCACCAGGGCTACGCGTC
This sequence comes from Deltaproteobacteria bacterium, assembly GCA_013813765.1. Taxonomy (GTDB): domain Bacteria; phylum Myxococcota_A; class Polyangia; order Haliangiales; family Haliangiaceae; genus JABFXX01. The sequence goes on from JACCRC010000554.1 coordinate 3,393, forward strand.
GATCGCGGGCACCGGTTGTGATCTGGCGGTGAGCTATATCCTCGGTGATCCGAACAACGCGGTGCGCGTAGGCGTTGTACGCGCGCCGTAAGGCTCGGGTTGCGCGCCGCCTGCTGTTCTCTGGAACACCATGTCGCGGAGGCGCGACGAGGCGATGTCGCCGCCGCGGGACACCAAGGCGCGGTGCCGCACAGCTTCTCGTGCAACGCCTCCTGCAAAGAGCACCGGCTTTCGCAGTCGAAGAGGAACTACACCAAGGCGGGCAGGCACAGAGCAGAATCTTCATTTCTGCACCTGTCCTTCGTCCGGTCCCGTTGGGGGCTCAGCCTCGCACGCTGCTCCCCGGTAGCGCGCATGAACCTACTGACAACGGTGATCGTGGTTCGGTTTGAGCTGTCGTGCTGCCGCTCATGCACCGGAGCGGAGGCGAAAAGCCTCTGCTCCGTGCCTGCCCGACTTGGTGTAGTTCCTCTTCGACTGCTGCGGTTCGCGCTCGCGGCGGTTGCGCGATTGAACGCGGGAGCTGAGCGACATCCGCGCCTCGGTGTTGCCCCGCGCAGAGGGACGCGCGCGGACTGCAGAGTGCGGAGCAGGCAGCGTTGCCGAAAGTGCGCCGCAGCGTCTCGGAGCGAAGCAGAGTGCGCAGCACCCGAAGCTCGCGGAGCAGCCTGGCGTGGAGCGGACTCGACGCTCGCAGCGCGCGGAGCCCCAGTCTTAGAGCCAGCCGAGCGCCGTCACCACGCGATCGATCGACACCAGCTCGAGCCCGAGCTCCGCTCGAGCGGTGGCGTCGATCCGCAGCGCGTTCTGCGCGGGGATCAGTGCGCGCGTGAAGCCGAGGCGTGCAGCTTCGGCGAGGCGCTGCTCGCAGAGCGGGACGGCGCGGACCTCGCCGGCGAGGCCGACCTCGCCGAACACGATCGTCTTTGCGTCGATCGCGCGGCCGCGGGCGGAGGAGGCGATCGCGCATACGATACCGAGATCGATCGCGGGCTCGGCGAGCCGCAGGCCGCCGGCGACATTCACGAACACGTCGCGATCGAGGACGTCGCAATTGGCGCGCTGCGCGAGGACCGCGAGGAGCAGCGAGACGCGGTTGCTGTCGACGCCGGCTGCGGTGCGGCGCCCGACGCCGGCGCTCGCGGGCGCAACGAGGGCCTGGATCTCGACGAGGAGCGGGCGCGCGCCATCGGCAGACGCGACGACGACGGACCCAGGGGCGCCGACCGCACGCTCGGCGAGCAGGTGCGCGGAGGGATTCGCGACCTCTGCCATGCCGGCGCCGCGCATCTCGAACACGCCGATCTCCTGTGTGGAGCCGAACCGATTCTTGTGCGCGCGTAGCACGCGGTACGGACCGCCATCACCCTCGAGCTGAAGCACGACATCGACGAGGTGCTCGAGCGTCTTCGGGCCGGCGAGGCCGCCGTCCTTCGTGACGTGACCGACGAGGATCGTCGGTACGCCGGAGGTCTTCGCGTACTGCATCAGCCGGCTCGCGCACTCGCGGACCTGCGCGAGCGAGCCGGGGATCGAGTCGAGTAGCGGGGTGTACACGGTCTGGATCGAGTCGACCGCGAGGATCGCCGGCGGATGCGCCGGATCGCGTGTCGCATGCGCGAGGATCTTCTCGACGTCGGTCTCTGCGACCACGCTCAGGCGTGCGTCGTTCGCGCCGATCCGACGCGCGCGCATCGCAGTCTGCGCGACGCTCTCCTCGCCGGTGGCGTACAGGATGCGGCCGTGCTGTGCGAGGCCGGCGAGTGCCTGGAGCAGGAGCGTGGACTTGCCGACGCCGGGGTCACCGCCGAGCAGCACGAGGCTGCCCGCGACCAAGCCGCCGCCGAGAACGCGATCGAGCTCGCCGATCTGCGTGGACCTGCGGTCAGCGCCGTCGATCTCGCGGACCTCGGAGATCGCGATCGGGGCGTGACCATCCGCGATGCCCGAGGCAGACGTCCGCGCGTTGCCCTGCGCATCGACTTCCTCGACGAGCGAGTTCCACTCCTGACACGCGGGGCAGCGCCCGAGCCACTTCGACTCGACGTGACCACACGCCTGACAGCGGTGGATGTTGCGAGGCTTGAGGGCCTTGACCTTGCCCATACCCCACCGGTCGTACCAGAAGGGGCTGACAGCGCTCAGCGGCTCGCGCGGACGTGCTCGACGAGGACGCTGACCGCGCGGCGCGCCAGCTCCGCGGACGCACCGTCCTGATAGAGCGCGTAGACGCCGGCGTGCGACGGCGGAAGCTCCGCGAGGACCACGAGGCGCCCGTTCGTGACCGCGTCGCGCGCGATCGAACGCGACACGAACACGACGTATCCGCCTCGTGCGGCGGCCTCGACCAGGAACAGCGCGTCGTCGCTCTCGGCAGCAACCCGCGGGCGCAGGCCGCGGGTCTCGAGGAAGTTCTCGACGTCCCAGCGGAACGCGGACGTGCCGCGGTAGTGGATCATCCGCGCGTCCTGCCAGTCGGGCGCGAGGCGGAGCTCCGGCGAGCCCACGGCGATCAGCGTCATCGTGTCGAGCTGAACGACCTCGAGTCCCTTCTGTGCCGGCGTCGGCGGCTCGGTCTCGCAGAGGACGAGATCGAGCTCGGACCCGCGTAGATCGCGCAGCAGCTCGACCGAATCACCGGCGCGGATCGAAGGCACGCACTCCTCCAGCGCGAGCAGCGGCATCAAGAAGTCGGTACTCGTTGTTCGCGCGACCGATCCCGAGAGGCCGATCCGGAGCGTTTTGGGCATCGCGCGCGCACCGTGGCCGAGCGCCTCACTCAGGTGCTCGCCCGCCCGGAACATGACCGACGTGTGCTCGAACGCGAGCCGACCGGCTTCGGTCAGCCGCAAACCCGTAGGATGACGCTCGAACAACGCGACACCGAGCGCTCGTTCGAGCGCTCTCACCTGTTCGCTGACCGTTGGCTGCGTGACGCCAAGCCTCGATGCAGCGCTCGCGACCGAGCCTTCGAGTGCAGCGATGTGAAAGTAGTAGAGGTGGTTGTAGTTCAGCATGACGCCTCAGGCGGGATACTAAGCAATCTCCTGTCCACTTGGTGCCGATGCTGATCCACCGGAAAAGCCGGTGTCCTCCGCGGATGCGTGACTCAGGCAGATCGTCCTACGGTGCGCGCGGATGCCACAGCGGACGTGGACGCTACGGAGGCGCCCCGATGGCTCGGGCACGGTGGTGGCCGTGACCGGTCGAATCGACGATATCGAAGAGCTAGCACAGGATCTCGCGGATGCCGGCTACTTCGCGTTCGCTGCGGTGCCTGCGGGTCTGCTCGCGCTCAGGACCCTCGCGCAATTCGATCTCGTGATCGTGCTCGCCAGCGTGAGCGACGAGGACCGGATCACGGTCCGCCGCTGCCAGCCGGTCGAGCGCTTGCTCGAGCTCGCGACCGACGATCGCCTCGCGATGATCGCGGCGGTGCGCAAGCGGCCCGCGCTCTAGCTGAGTCGCTTGCGAACCGCTTCCTGCTTCTGACGCAGCCGCTCCGCGAGCTCCTCGCGCCCGAGTGCGGAGGCTCGCGCCGCACCGACGCCGAGCCAGCGCACCGCGTGGCTGACGGAGCCGGCGGCGAGGAACGCGCGACTCGCCGAGAGCGCGACCGCGACATCGCCCTGATCCTCGTCGTGCCGCTGCTCGAACAGCGCCTCGGCGGAGTCGACGCGACCGGCGCTGACGTAGAAGTCCGCGAGCCCGTCCTTCACCGCACCGATCCGTTCGGTGCCGTGCGGAACCCGATCGAGCGCGTATGCGTACGCGGTGACGAACTGCTCGTACGCCGCAACGGTGCGATCGAGCTCGCGCTTGCCCCGCTCGATGAGCAGCTCGAGGAACGGCGCGTAAAAGACGTAGTTGTCGATCGGCCTCTCGAGGACCTTGATCACCTCGTCGAGATCAAGGGCGTCGCCTTCGTGCGCAGCGGCAGCGAGCGTCGCGGCCTCGATCGCGGTGGTCGCGCCTCCGAACCGGCGCCGCGCCTCCTCGAGGCCGTAGTCGCGCACGACCTGGCTCACGCGCTCGGCGCGCGCGACGTGCTCGGTGATGCCCGGCCAGTCGATGAGCCGCGTGTCCTCGGGAGCCGCAGGGATCGTGAACTCGGGGCCGAAGTGAGACTCCCAGGTCGCGCCCTCAGCCGTGAGGGCGGCGCGGGCTGCGGAGATCTCTTCTGCAGAGAGCCAGCTGATCCGCATCTCCCCACCCTACCATCCTCACTTCTTCTTGGGCGGCGTCTTCTTGGGCGGGGCCTTCTTGCCAGGATCCTTCTTCGTCGTACCACCCATCGAGGAGATGGCGTCCTCGGCGTCCTTCTTGTCCGCGCTGTCGACGCCCTTGTTGAGGTCGAGCCACTTCTGGAACGCGTTGATCGCCTTGTCGTTCTGGCGGTCCTTCTTGTACATCTGCGCGAGGTCCCACCACGCGTCCTTGAAGTCCGGCTGGAGGCCGACCGCCTTCTCGTACACGGCGATCGCCTTGTCGAGCTCGTCCTTCACGCGATACGAGACGCCGAGGTTGAACTGCACCTGCGCATCGTTCGGCGACAGCCCGGCCGCCTTCTCGTTCGCCTTGATCGCATCGTCGACGCGCTTCGACTTCGAATAAGCGACGCCGAGATTGGTCCAGTAGCCAGCGTTGTCGGGCTTCGCCTTGGTGGCCGCCTCGAGCTCGACGATCGCCCCCGGGAGGTCTCCCTTCTGGCGCTTGATCGTGCCGAGGTTCGCGCGGATCTCGGCGTCGGCCGGCGCGAGCCTCTTGCCTTCCTCGAGCGCCGCGATCGCCTTGTCCATCGCCCTCAGCTTCGCGTCCTTGTCGAGCTTCTCGCCCTGGCGGTAGTACGCCATGCCGAGGTTCGACCAGAGGACCTTGTCCTTCTTGATGACCGCGGTCGCCTTCTCGTAGGCATCCACGGCCTTCGTGTTGTCGCCCTTGGCCTTGTAGAGGTTGCCGAGCGAGCTCCACGCCATCCCGTGCTTGGGATTCGCAGCGACCGCCTTCTCGAGAGCGCTGATCGCCTCGTCCGACTTGCCCTGCTGCTTGTACGCGAGGCCCTGCTTGTAATAGGCGTCGGCGTCCTCTGCGAACGACGCGGTGGGAACCGCGACCAAGGTACCGAGCGCGAACAGGATCCGGGCGAGACGCATGCTTCCTCCTACGGTCGGCTAGCCTATCAGACCGCCGTTGGACGTGCGCTCTCCCGGGCTATTCAGGCCTGTGCGATCGCGGGCTTGGCTTCCGTATCCGAGGGGGTGGCCGACACGCCGAGCTCCATCTCGGCCAGCGCCTCGCCGCTCGCGGCGACTTCCTGCGACAGCTCGTCGAGCTGCTTGCCGACGCCGCTGGCGGCAACCCGCGAGGCCTCGAGGCCGGTCGCGGCGAGCTGGAACTTCTCCAGCGCGGCGACGTGGTTGTGCATCCGAGCGACGACGCGCTCGCGACCCTGGCGGATCTGCGCGCGGTAGCGCCGCTGGTCATCGAGCGCCGCGCGCGCCGCGGTGTACTGCGTCTTGACCTCGGCGTCGGTCGCCGCGGCGATTCGCTTGTCGAGCTCTTCCATGCGCGCGGCGAGCTCGGCGTCGTTCGCGCCCGTCAGCTTCACCTCGGCGCTCTTCGCGGCGACCTCGATCGTCTTCAGCACGCCGTCGCGCACGAGGTTCTTGCCCGGATCCGAATCGGCGAGGCGATCCTTCGTGCTGTTCCAGATCGCGACCGAGCGGTCGCACAGGTTCTGCACCTCGGGATCGAGCGTGCCCGAGACCTTCTTCAGCGCTGCCTGGATGGGATCGAGCGCGAGCTTCAAGTGGCGCGGCAGCATCGCGAGGACGCCGACCATGCCCATCGCGGCGGCCGATGCCATCGTCTTCACGACGAGCGGCCAGCTCGAAGTCTGCTTCGCACCGTCGATGCGGAGCGCGCACCACATCGCGACCAGCGCGGTCACCGCAGCGAGTCCGACACCCAGCGCGCCCTTCACGCCGCGCGGTCCACCGATCGACAGGCCGAGCGCGAGCACCGAGGCGACGCCCGCCAGGAGCGGCCACGACGGCGTCATCACCATCAGCGGGATCACCGCCGCGCCAGCCGCGGCGATTCGCCAGGCCGCCTTGCCATGTGCGAACGCAGCACCCGCGGCGATGCCGAGGATGCCGCCCGCGAGCGGCGCCATCGGCGTCACCGGGTGGAGGGCCAGACCGAGCAAGAGCGAGCCGCCGACCATGCCGACGGCCGCCTTGTGAAACGACGAGTGATCGCCAAACCGGATGTCCATGGAGGTCTATAGACGCGCCATGACCAGCGTTCGATCTAGCGAACATCACGACGCCGAAAATACAGAAGGGCCCGTAACCACGGGCCCTTTTTCACCCAAGAAGGTGGGCGACTAGAACGTCACGCGGAACCCGAGCTGCATCGAGCGCGGAGACTGCAGCGAAGCGCCGCCACTGCTCGAGCCCGTGTTGCCGAAGTTCTTGTTCTTCACCGGCGAGGTGTTGATCTCCTGCCCGGTGAGCTCGTCGAGCGTCTTCACGTGCTTGAGGTCACTGGGATCACCGCCGAGGACCGGGTTCGCATACTCCAGCGTGTAGTTCTCGTCGACGTTCAGCTCCTCCTGCGAGTTGAACAGGTTGAACACGTTGAGGAAGCCCTCGACGAGGGTGTTCTTGTTCACGCGGTAGCCGTACGACAGGCGGATGTCGAGCTGCTTCGTGGTCGGTGACCGCGCCGCAGCACCGCGCGGGAGGAGGTACGACTCGCCCGTGCCGTAACCCGGGTGCGGGGAACCGGCGAGGACGTTGTGCGCAATACCCGACTGCGCGCGAACACTCGCGCCGGCAACAAGCTGCCCGGCCTTCTTGAAGTCGAACGCGTAGAACCCGTCGACCTTGAGGTTGTGCGGCCGATCGAGCCCGAGCGGGCCGTAGCGATTCGCCATGAGATCCGGGAGGTCGTACAGCGAGGTGATGTTCGGGTCGTTCTGTCCGGTCTCCGTGGAGAACAGACCCGGGTAGTTACCCTTCGACTTCGAGTACGTGTACGACGCCAGGAGCAGGGACTGCTTGGTCGGGCGCTGCGTCATCGTCACCTGGAGCGCGTCGTAGTTGCGGACGGGCTTGTCGAGCTCCTTGACGTAGTACATCTGGTTCGCGCGGCTCGCGTACAGGTCTCCGAGCGCCTGCTCCTTCGGGTCCGAGGACGCCTGGAGCTGCATCGCCTCCTTCATGAGCTTGTCGGCCTCGGCGTCGAAGTTCTGGCCCGGGTTCGTGATGAGATAGTTGTTGCCGCCGTCAACCGAGATGTCCTCGATCACGACCGGCAGCGTGCGGCGCACGTAGTTCGCGCCCATCTTGAAGTTCGGCATGAACTCGTACTCGGCGCCGAGGATGATCTCGTCCGTCCGCTGACCGCGCATGCCCGGCGAAACGAACTCGATGCCGCCGCCGAGGATCGCCTGCTGCAGGCGGTCCTGGCACATGTCGAGCTTGGAAACGATCTCGGCGCCGGTCTGGCCGCCGCCGTGGTCGACGTCGCAGTTCGGATTGTAGCCACCCGCAGCAGGTGTGAACCGGCTCTGGTTGATCGACGTGAAGTTGGTGATCTCACCGCCGAACGCGCGGACGTTGAGGTCCATCGGCACGTTCTCGTAGAACCGACCGTAGTGCGCGAACAACTTCGACTTACCTTCCTTGGTCGGGTCGTAGATGACGCCGATGCGCGGCGCCCAGAGGTTGTTCAGCGTGTACGCGCGATCCGGGATGATCTCGCCCTCGGGCGAGGTCTTGCCCTGCAG